>CANGGG010000008.1 GCA_947453415.1 Bacteroidota bacterium
GTTCAAAATCCTCGTTTAATTGATAAAAACATGGTGGATGCTCAACAAGCGCGTAGGGTTTTAGATAGGTTAGTTGGTTTCGAATTAAGTCCTGTTTTATGGAAAAAAGTTCGTCCAAGTTTATCTGCCGGTAGGGTTCAATCTGTAGCAGTTAAATTAATAGTAGAACGCGAACGCGAAATCAATAATTTTAATTCCAATTCGGCATTTAAAATTACTGCTAAGTTTAACGTTGGTGGCAAACAAATGGATGCTGAATTACCAAAACGTTTTGAAACGGAAGCAGAGGCTATGGCATTTTTGGAAAAATGTAAAAATGCCACTTTTAGCATCAAAAATTTAGAAGTAAAACCAGCAGAAAAAAGTCCTGCGGCTCCATTTACCACTTCTACTTTACAGCAAGAAGCAAGTAGAAAATTAGGATTTGGTGTAACCATGACCATGAGCGTGGCTCAAAAATTATATGAACACGGATTCATTACTTACATGCGTACCGATTCGGTAAATTTAAGTGAAACTGCCATTCAAAATGCAAAGGAGAATATTATCAATAGCTATGGCGATAAATATTCAAATCCAAGAAAATATACTACCAAAAGTGATTCTGCACAAGAAGCGCATGAAGCCATTCGTCCTACTTATTTTGAAAAAAATGAAATAGATGGAACAGCCCAAGAAAAGCGTTTATACGATTTGATTTGGAAACGTGCCATTGCTTCGCAAATGAGCAAAGCGCAAATTGAAAGAACCTTAGCTACTGTTGCTATTTCTTCCATGAATGAAACGTTTACAGCAACTGGTGAAGTACTGAAATTTGATGGTTTTTTAAAGGTGTATTTAGAAAGCACCGATGATGAAGGTGATGATGAAAACAGTAAAATGTTACCACCTTTAAAAGTGGGCGAAAATTTAAGTTTAATAAATATAGATGCTACTGAACGTTTTACTCGTCCTGCACCTAGATATACTGAAGCTAGTTTAGTGAAAAAGTTAGAAGAGTTAGGAATTGGCCGACCAAGTACTTATGCGCCAACCATTGGAACAGTTCAAAAACGTGGTTACGTAGTTAAAGAAGACAGAGAAGGAAAAGAAAGAAACTTTACCGTTTTATTCTTTGAAAATAACAATATTTCAAGAAGTGTAAAATCAGAAAAGTTTGGAAGCGAAAAATCTAAATTATTCCCTAGTGATATTGGAATGGTAGTGACTGATTTTTTAGCCAAACATTTTGAAAATATCATGGATTATGGTTTTACCGCCAGCGTAGAAGAGGAGTTTGATAAAATTGCCCGTGGGCAATTGGTTTGGAATAACATGATTGCAAAATTCTATACTCCTTTCCATAAAGAAGTAGTAGAAACAAGCGAAAATGCAGAACGTCAAAATGCAGTAAGAGTAATAGGTGTAGACCCCGAAAGTGGTAAGCCTGTTAGCGTGAAGGTAGGAAAATATGGTCCTTATGCACAAATAGGCGAAAACAGTGACGATGAAAATCCTGAAAAACCCCGTTATGCAAGTTTAAGAAGCGGACAATTAATAGAAACCATTACCTTGGATGAAGCCATGGATTTGTTTAAATTACCCCGTGTAATTGGCCAGTATGAAGACAAAGACATGAAAGCTGCCATTGGCCGTTTTGGTCCATACATTGTTCATAGCAGTGTATTTACTACCATTCCAAAAACCGATGACGTATTTACCATTACTGCGGAAAGAGCCATTGAATTAATAGAAGAAAAACGATTAAAAGATGCCAATAAATTAATTAAAGTTTTTGAAGAAGACGAAAACTTGAAATTATTAAATGGCCGTTGGGGTCCGTATTTAGCTTATGGAAAAGACAATTATAAATTACCAAAAGGTTCAGATGCTACTATTTTAACATTTGAAGAATGTATCAAGTTAGTTAAAATCCCAAGTGCTACCAGTAAAGCTGCTGCCAATAAAAAAGTAGCAAAGAAAGTAGCTGTAAAAAAAGTAGCAGCAAAAAAAACAGCCAAAAAAGTTGCAAAGAAAGTAGCGAAGAAGTAATATAAATTGTTGTTCTTTTTTGCGAGCAAATGCCATTGCGAAAGAGCGTCATTGCGAACAAAGTGAAGTAATCTTATAACTATAGAGAGATTGCTTCGTCCCTCGCAATGACGATAAATATTAACAAAAAAGCCATTCGAATTTCGAATGGCTTTTTTGTTTCAACTTAATTTTAACTATCCGTAAAGTTAGCGAATTGCGCTACGGATTTTAAATGAAAGGTAGTTTCCGATAGCTCGGAATCTCTACTCATTTTAAACACGTAGTTGCCTTGCAATGGCTTGGCTTCAGATTAAGCATAGTAGTGCGGAAACATCCGCGAAATCTGCGAAATCTGCGGGTAAATTTAGTTACAATTAAAAGAGGACTGTGTCAGTTTATCAACTGATGCTTGAAGATTAATGGTATTTTTTTGCCTATTGCCTCCTTCGTCCGATAGCTATCGGACTCCGCTCAGGATGACAAATTGTATATTCCCACTTCTCATTTTCCATTTCTCAACTCCCATTCCCACTAAGCCATTACCGTTATTATTTCTTTTAAATTAGTACTAAACCTAGGCGAAAGACGCTCTTGTTTCATTTTCCATGTTCTCCCCAAATCGTGCCGAGCAAGCTTTACTTTTTGGTTTCCCATATTTCGGTTTAGTTTGTCCATGGCACTCATTAATAGTGCATGTTTTGGATTGCTATTTGCAAAAAGAGAAAACTGTTTTTTGCTTTCGGGAGTAATATCCATTACCACCACACCCGCTTTTTTATAGTAATAATTATCCTTATAAATTTTAGCCAAACCCGCCAAAGCAAACTCTGCAATTTCAATACTCGAATTGGTAGGAAAAGGTGTTTTTACAATAATATTTTGGCTGTATTGTGGCAAGTCTTTTCGATGTCCGTTGGTGTGCAAAAAAATCATAATGGCATTGCAACAGCTTTTTTGTTTGCGCAATTTTTCACCACAAATGCTGGCAAAAGTAGAAACACGTTCTTGCAAAATACTTAACTCTTTATAGTTATGATCAAATGAACGAGTAGTGGCAATATTTTGTTTAGGTGCCCCCGTTACAAGCATACTTAACGTGGGTTTGCCCTCCAGTTCGTGCTTTAAGCGAAGCTCTACAATGCTCATTTTCTTTTTTACCCAATCATCGTTTAATTGTGTAAAATCAAAAGCAGTTTTAACGCCTATATTTCTTAATCGTTGCGATAGCCTTCGGCCAATTCCCCACACATCTTCAATGGCTAGCCATTTGAGTGCTTTGATGCGTTTTTCATCGGTGTCAATAATGTGTATTCCGTTGGTGCGTTCAGGAAATTTCTTGGCAATTCTATTGGCAGCTTTTGCCAAAGTTTTGGTAGGAGCAAATCCCAAACTAATAGGTATTCCGGTACTTTTTGAAACCACCCGTTTTATTTTCAAAGCTTCTTCATCTAACTTTATATAATCGCATTTATCAAACTGCAGAAAAGCTTCATCAATGCTGTAAACCTCTATTTCGGGCGCAAATTGCGAAAGCAAATTCATGACCCTTGCGCTCATATCGCCATACAAAGCATAGTTTGATGAAAATACTTGAATGTTATTTTTGGTAAATATTTCTTGGTATTGGTAAGCCACTGCGCCCATGGGAATTCCAAAGGCTTTAGCTTCGTTACTACGCGCAATTACACAGCCATCGTTGTTCGATAAAACTACAATGGGTTTTCCGTTCAAATCAGGTCTAAAAACCCTTTCGCACGAAGCGTAAAAATTATTACAATCAACTAGCGCAAACATGATTTAGAATGATTTTATTACATGAACCACCATTCCCCAAACTATAAAATCATTATCGGCAGTTACTTTAATAGGTTTATACAAATCGTTTTCAGGAATTAGCCAAATACAATCTTTGTCGAGTTTAATGCGTTTTACGGTAAATTCTCCATCAATATAACACACGGCTATTTTACCATCTTTGGGCTCCAAACTTTTATCTATAATTAACAAATCGCCATTGTCAATACCTGCATTTTTCATGGAATTTCCTTTTACTCTTCCATAAAAAGTAGCCGAAGGATTTTTGATAAATTCTTTGTTTAAATCAATGGTGGCATCTATAAAATCATCGGCAGGCGAAGGAAAACCAGCACTGATACCTTTTTCTACATAAGGCAGCGATAGTTCCATTTCGGTTAACGATGAAAAAAAATCGATGGTTTTACTCGTAAAGATTGGAGGTGTTTTCACAAAGAGAAATTTATTCCTCAAAGATAAAATTATAAATTCAGATTGATAAAAATTTCAGTGTAAAAAAATGTAAAATGAACAGCAATAGGGGAGAAGATTTTTTTATGTTTTTTTGAGTTTAATTAAACTCATCCCAACTTTCCCAACTCCGAATAGAAATCCCCACAAAAAAAGTTTGTGGTAAATAATCGTAAGCTACATTTAATAATAACCGCCTGTATATTGGAATAAAAGTACCAATGGTAAAAGTGGGTAAAATTTTTGTTTCAGCATCATCTACAAACCAAAATTTGCTAATGGTATCTGCGGCATAATATTCTTTGTAAACCTTTTTTCTAGTAATACCCAATCCTATATAAAGCGGTATTTTATGCGTAATAGCAATGGTAAAGGAAGGAATAATGGCAAAGGAATAAGCAGTACTGGTTTTTCCTGTAAGTAAGTTTTTTGCTTTTGCATTTTTAAAAAGTTCTAGCTCTCCTGTTTCTCCCTCTTGAGTAGGAGCCAACAAATCTTTAATGCCAAATCGGTAACTTAAAGCCATACCAAAACTTCTATAAAATACATGATTTCCGCCAAACATGAATTGGTCGTTTGGTAATACACCCATGCCAAAAGCATTATAATTAATGGTGTGTTTTAGTTTTATTTTTTGCGCTTGCAGCGAAATAAAACAACAAAAGATGGTGGCGAAGGCAATTATTTTTTTCACAAATGCGATAATAAAGTTTTTTAGGAAAAAATACACACTAAATTTGCGGCCACATGCGAGTAGATATTATTACCTTACATCCAGCCTTAATTGAAGAAGTTTTTAAACATTCCATGATGAAGCGTGCCATTCAAAAAGAATTGGTGGAAGTGCATTTACATAACCTTCGGGAATTTGGTTTTGGCAAACACAAACAAGCCGATGATTATGCTTTTGGTGGCGGGGCGGGCATGGTAATGATGATTGAACCCATTGATAAATGCATTGAAAAGCTAAAAGCAGAACGCATATACGATGAAATAATTTACATGAGTCCTGATGGAGAAGAATTTTGCCAGCCAATGGCCAATCAATTATCAAGCTTAAAAAATATCATTATTCTTTGCGGGCATTACAAAGGAATTGATGAAAGAATTAGGCAATATTTAATTACCAAAGAAATTTCGATAGGAAATTATGTTTTAACTGGAGGTGAGTTAGCAGCGGCAGTTGTGGTAGATGCCATTGTGAGATTAATTCCAGGAGTTTTAAACGATTCACAATCGGCATTAAGCGACTCATTTCAGGACGATTTGATCAGTCCGCCAGTTTATACAAAACCATTTGAATACAAAGGTTGGGCTGTTCCCGAGATACTTTTAAGTGGCCATCAAGCCAAAATTGAAGACTGGAAAATGGAACAATCATTAGAACGTACCAAACAACGAAGACCTAATTTACTTAAATAGTGCAAGTTGAGTAATTATAAAAAATAAATATAAAACTTTTAGAAATATATTTGGATTTTTAGAAAATAGCCTTACTTTCGCAGTCCAATTTTTTGACCAGAATAGTTATGAATTTTACAGAAGCAATAAAATTAGTTGAATCAGAATTTACTACAGGAAAAACTTTTCCTAAGTTTAAAGCTGGTGATACTATCAACGTATATTACAAAATTAGAGAAGGCGTTAAAGAACGCATTCAGCAATATCAAGGCGTTTGTTTACAACGCAGAAACAGCAGCATTGCAGAAACATTTACAGTTCGTAAAATGTCAAACGGTGTTGGTGTTGAACGTATTTTTCCTTTATATAGCTTAAATATTGACAAAATAGAGGTGGTCAGCCGCGGAAAAGTTCGCAGGGCTCGTTTGTTCTACTTACGCGCTTTAACTGGTAAAGCTGCCAAAATTAAAGAAAAAAGAGGTTAGTTTTTTCATAGTTAAATTGGAAAGCCCTGATTCAGTAATGGATTGGGGTTTTTTTTTGAAAAATTAAATAAAATAACAAATAATTGTTTCGTTGTTATTTATTGTTGGTTAGTTAATGGCAAGTAATTTTTGATAGCCAAGGAGATGCTTACAGCATGACATTTGTTTTGGTTTCAAGAAAGGTCATTCCCTAGTAATCTCCTTAAAATATTATTATCATTCCATTAACCAAAAAACTTTTAAAGCAATGAAGTTGCTTGTGGCTTGCAAAAAACTCCATATAAAATAAGAAGTTAAATTTTAAAACAAAAAATTAAATTGCATAAGTTTATGACAAAAGAAATTTCAAAAACGTATTCACCACAATCAATTGAAGATAAGTGGTATAGTTACTGGTTAAGTAACAAATATTTTCATGCTACTCCCGATGAGCGTGAACCATATTCCATTGTAATTCCACCACCAAATGTTACGGGCGTATTACACATGGGCCACATGTTGAATAATACCATTCAAGATGTATTGACGCGTAGAGCGCGTATGCAAGGTAAAAATGCATGTTGGGTTCCAGGAACCGATCATGCAAGCATTGCTACAGAAGCTAAAGTTGTTCAAATGTTGCGCGAGCGTGGCATCAAAAAATCGGATTTAAGTAGAGAAGATTTTTTAAAATATGCTTGGGAATGGAAAGAAAAATATGGCGGAATTATTTTAGAACAACTCAAAAAATTAGGTGCCAGCTGTGATTGGGATAGAACCCGATTTACCATGGAACCTAGTTTAAGTGAAGCTGTTATTGATGTCTTTATTGACCTTTACAACAAAGGATTGATTTACCGCGAGCTTAGAATGGTAAACTGGGATCCGTTAGGTAAAACAGCTTTGAGCGATGAAGAAGTTATTTTTAAAGACGTAAATTCTAAACTGTATTACATAAAATACCATTTAACTGAAAATTCGAAAAATGAAATTCGAAATTCGAATCATTCAACATCCAACATTCAACATTCAACATTTGTTGTTATTGCAACTACTCGTCCTGAAACCATTTTGGCTGATGCAGCAATTTGTGTAAATCCTAACGATGAACGTTTTAAGCATTTAATAGGTAAAAAAGCGTTGGTTCCTTTTATTAATCGTGAAATTGAAATCATAGCTGATGAATATGTGGCCATGGATTTTGGTACAGGTTGCTTAAAAGTTACGCCTGCTCACGATAAAAACGATTATGATTTAGGGAAAAAACATGGTTTAGAAGTAATTGATATTTTAACAGAAGAAGGTTTTTTAAACGAAAATGCGCAAGACGAACGCTATATTGGTAAAGACCGTTTTGCGGTTCGTAAGCAAATTGCCATTGATTTAGAAGAAGCCGGATTTATAGTTAAAATTGAAGAATATAAAAACCAAGTTGGAACAAGTGAAAGAACGGGAGCAGTTATTGAACCTCGTTTAACGCTTCAATGGTGGGTGGATATGAAAAAGTTTTTGGCTAAAAATCCAGAGGTGTTAGATGCGGTTATGAACGATGAAATTAAGTTTCATCCTGCCAATATGAAAAATACTTACAAGCATTGGATCGACAATATCAAGGATTGGTGTATCAGTCGCCAACTTTGGTGGGGGCAGCAGATTCCCGCTTGGTATGGGCCAAATGGCGAGTTTGTTGTAGCAAAAACAGCCGAAGAAGCAGTTGAAAAATTTCGAATTTTGAATTTCGAATTTCGAATTTCCGAATTGAAACAAGACGAAGACGTACTCGACACTTGGTTCAGCTCATGGCTTTGGCCAATCAGTGTTTTTGATGGTTTTAAGGAAGAAGGCAAAGAAGATATTAAATATTTTTACCCGACCAACGATTTAGTTACAGCACCAGAAATTATGTTTTTTTGGGTGGCTAGAATGATTATGGCTGGATACGAATGGATGGGGCAAAAACCATTTAGCAATGTTTACTACACCGGTATTGTTCGCGATAAACAACGCAGAAAAATGAGTAAATCATTGGGAAATTCACCTGATCCATTGGATTTGATTGCGCATTATGGTGCTGATGGTGTTCGCATGGGAATGCTTATTTGTAGCCCTGCGGGCAATGATATTTTATTTGACGAAAGTCAGGTAGAACAAGGACGTAATTTTGCCAATAAAATATGGAATGCTTTCCGTTTGGTAAAAGGATTAACCATTAAACCTGATGCTGATTTTGCTGCCGATTTATTGGCAAGTAATAAAATTTCGGAACAATGGTTTAATGCTAGATTCAATATTGCTTTAGCAGAAATAGAAGAAAAATGTAAAGATTATAAATTAAGCGAAGCCTTAATGATGATTTACAAATTGATTTGGGATGATTACTGCGCTTGGTATTTAGAAATGATAAAACCAGTTTATGGCGAAGCATTGAACCAAAGTACATATGACCAAACTGTTGTTTTCTTTGAAAAATTAATGTTGGTTTTACATCCTTTTATGCCATTTATTACAGAAGAAATTTGGCAAGAATTAACGGAAAGAAAAGTAGGAGAAAGTATTTGTATTGCCGCATATCCAAACGTAGAGACGTATAATTATACTTCTTTACAAAATGCCTTTGAAACTATTGCTAAAATTCGTGATTTACGTAACAGCAAAGGCATTAGTCCGAAGGAAGCATTTGAAATTGTTATCAAAACTACGCAAGCTGAATTATACGAACCTTACCAGTTTTTAATTAAAAAATTGGCCAATGTTTCGAGTATTTTATTCAATGAAGATGCGCATAATTATGCGTCTATATCAGTTTCTACAGATCAAGTTTTTGTAAAGTTAAACATTGAAATTGATGCAGTAGCAGAAACCGAGAAAATTAACAAAGAAATTGAATATTTAATTGGTTTTATGGCTAGCGTAGATGTGAAGTTAAGTAATGAAAAGTTTGTGGCCAATGCCAAACCAGAATTGGTTGAAAAAGAACGTCAAAAGAAAGATGATGCCTTGGCTAAAATAGAAGTATTGAAACAAAGTTTAGCAAGTTTGTAATTAGCAAGTCCCTGACAGGTTTTTAAAGCCTATCAGGGCTTTTTTATTCAGTTGCTAATTATTTCATATCTTAAATTACTCTTAATTATTTTCCATATGCAACCTAATTGATTTTAAATAATCAACTTTTTAACTACCCCAATTATTCAATTTTTTATTTTTATGAAACGCTTCGATAACAATAAGTCATTATTCATTATTTTTACTTCAATTATTTTATTTTTTAATATTTCAACCTCCCTTTATGATTTATTTTATTTAGACAAAAAAGAAGATAATCAATCAGAAAACAATAAGAATATAAGTTCAGAATGTAAAGACTATAAATTAAAAAGATTAAGTAGTTATAAGTATGCCATGCCTTTGATGTTTGTTGACAATATTTGTCAATCTGAAAAACTTTCATCTTTAAAAAATGAACTCAATAATTTATTTAATAAATATAAAGAATCGGGAGTTTTAATTTCTGCGTCTTTATATTTAAAGGATTATAATAGTAATGGTTGGATTGCAATCAATGAAAATGAAACTTATTCACCTGCTTCATTGCTTAAAGTTCCTGCATTAATTACACTGTTAAAAATGAGTGAGAAAAACCCAGGGTTTTTAAATAAGAAGATTGTTTTCAATAAACATTATGACGTACAAATAGACCCCAAATATTTATCGAAATCAATAAAGTTTGGCGAAACTTATACGGTAAAAGAGCTAATGTCATACATGATAAAATATTCTGATAACAATGCTACTTTGCTTTTAAATGAATTAATGGATGTAAAAATGTTCAAGCAACTTTTTAAAGATTTTGGTTTAAAAGAATTTGATTGGAATGGGGCAGATTATTTAATGACGGTTTCAGATTATTCTGAATTTTTACGTGCTTTATTCAATGCGAGTTACTTGAATATTGAAAATTCAGATTTTGCTTTAGAATTGTTAAGTAAATCTGATTTTAAAGAAGGGTTTTCTAAAGGAATTCCAACTAATGTAAATATGTCTGAAAAATTTGGTGAATCTGGTAATTTAGATATGAAAGAATTACACGAAACAGCCATTGTTTTTTTAGCAAATAAGCCTTATATAATAACTATAATGACCAAAGGTAAAGAGTTAGAAAAGCTCCCTGAAGTTTTAAAAGAAGCAAGTTATTTAGCATATAATCATTTGAATCAATTAAGTAATTAAGAATATTTTCTTTCTTAATTCTTGTGTAGCCAAACTTGCAAATCATTGATTACTTCAAAAGGAATATGCCGCATAATAGCATATTCGCTATAAGTTGATTCACCCTCACCCGAATGCATGATGTGATTCATTTTTTCATACATTTTAAAGGTAACATTTTTATTATTTTTTAGCTTTTTCTCCCACACAGCAAAATTCTTTTTATCTACTTGATAATCGCGTGCGCCTTGCATAATAAAAATTGGAATAGTAAGTTTTTTTGCTACTTTTATTTGGTCGTATTTGTTAATCCATAACCAGTATTTAGCTGGAATTTCATGTGGTAATAAAAAGTAGGAAGTGTTTTCTTTTACTTTTCTTTTCAAAACTATTTTTGCCTTAGCATCATCTTCATCAAAATGTACTTTTTTATGAGGTAATATCCTTCCTAAATATTTGTTTTGGTCTATCATCATTTCTAATGGATGATTGGCATTTGCTCCCATCATAATGATTCCTTTTATAAAAGGATTTTCTTTGGCTACAAATGGTGCAAAATAAGCACCTTCTCCATGGCCAAGTAAATATATTTTAGTACTGTCTACATTTGGATTTTTCTTTAATAAATTTATTGCAGCTTGTAAATCATCTAATAAATCTTCACGCGGAGTAAATGGCACTCCGTTCATTTTGTTCTGCGAAAAATTAAAACCATAGTTTAAACTTCGTTTATTATACCTAAAAACAGCAAATCCATCTGTGGCTAAACCCACTGCAATGTCTTTATATGGTTTTGAAACAAAATTACCATCTTCATCTGATGGTCCAGCAGCAGGAATTATAATTACTAACGGAACTTTCTTATTGCCAACAGGCATGCTTAAAATACCACTTAAAGGCATGCTAGTATCAGCAGCAAATTTTATATTTTCATCATTGTATTTTTCTGCAGTGGCATAATCAGGAATTGCATATGTTTTAAAAGTTTCTATGAAACGATAAAGTATTAATTTTTTATTTTCTCTGTTAAAAACTAATTCTATTAATAAATCAATGTTATAAACTGTTTTGGAAACATATTCTATATTTATTTGACCATAGTTTTCACTAAATCCGGCAAATTTATAGTTAGTAATACCGCCATATTTTTCAATAATTGGGTCGTAATTAGAAGCCAATGCCATTGCACTATTGAACGAAATTTGCTGCTCGTTAAACTGCATTGATAATGAATCATAATTTTTGTTTTTAAAAAGTGAAATAATATTTTCACTTTTATCCATAAATATTTTTTGCTCAGTTTGAGCAATGGCGTTATTGAATAAAAATAACACTAAAAAGATTGATAATATGCTGTATTTAATTTTCATTTGGTAAAGGCAAGTTTATGCTTTTTAATTGAAACGAAAATCTAAAATTTTGTTAAAAAAAATGCAGCAATTTAATTTGCTGCATTTTTATATGAATAATTTGAATGATTTAATTTTTAGGTAATAAAGTAGCTTTTACTTTTACGTTTAATTCGTCAGCTATTTTTGTAGCTACTAATGAGGGGATTTCTATTTTGTGGTCTGAGTTTTTTACTATGAAATTACTTTCTAATAAAATGCTTCCTTCTTTTACTGTAATGGTTCCAGGAATAGTTCTATCTAACGTTATACCATGAATAGTTAATTTACCATTTACTGTTACTTGGTATACTCCAGCTACTTTTAAATCTATGTTTTCTTGAATATTTCCCCTAAAACTGCTTATAGGATATTTTTCACTTTCCATGTATTTTTCGTTAAAATGTTCTTGCATTAATTTATTCGGGAATTGGAAAGAATTATTTTGAATCATAAAAGCAATGTCTTTTTTTTCTAAATTTATTAAAGTTGTAGCCGTTTCACTTTTTCCATCAATGTCTTCAATGGGAGTTTTTGAAAAAAAGCTTACTGTGGCATTGGTAGCTTTATATAATGTTTGTGCCGATGAATTTGCTACTGAAAATATTGCTATGGTAGCAATTGTTAAGATTAGTTTCATGCTGATGGCTTGGTTTGTGATTTTCATTTTTAATTTTTAATTTGTTTGTTACAATGATGGTGCCAATAGTAAATACTATTTTATATGTTCGTTATCAAATGAAAAAGTACGTGATAAATTGAAACCTAATCTTATTCCAAAATCACTCCATTTACCTGTAGTTTGAGCCACAAAACCTTGCTCATACATATACATTGAATTGCTAAACATTAATTGAAATACATGTCCACCAGTTTCAATATCAAATCCCACTGCTAAGTAATCTTCAAATTTATTAGTGGTGTTTGGAATTAATTCATCTCTTCCTGTTAATCTTGGGTAATATTCAACATTAAGTCTTGTGCTTCTTGTAATTTTAAAGGAACCTCCCAAACCCAATGCTATTACATCGTTTGGATCACTTGTTTTATTTACTAAATTTCTGTGAACAAAAGTAGGAGTAATTTGTATTGAAATACTAGGGTTAATTTTGCGAGCAATGATTAATTGGTTACAAAAACTTAAACGTGAAGTGAAATAATTTTCGCGTGTTGGTTCTGTAAAAGTTGTAGAATTTAAACCCATGTTTCCATAATAGGAAATGGCTAATGGAAAGTTTTTATTGCCTCCGATTTTTTGCTGTGCAATTTTATATTTTACACTAAAATCATAAACTTTAGTTTTAGAACTTCTACCTACTCCAACCATTAATTTATCGGTTATTCCATAATCAAAAGCAATGCGAACAGTAGCTTCATCTATTCCCAATAAACTGTAATACCATGCATCATCTTTAAGCTCTCCAAAACGATGAAGAATTAAAAAGTTTAAATGTTTTTTAGCAATGTTTTCATTGCTCTGTCCTGTAATAATTCTGGTTCCTTTGAAGGTTGCTAATACTGGGCTCGAAACGGTATTTTCGGATTTTAACATGTCTAATAAATCATCTTGTGCCCAAGCAAAATTTACCATTAAAAGCATTGCGATAAAAAGTATATTTTTTTTCATTTTTTTTATTGAGCCATTCCGGCTTTAATCCAATTGTTTAATTTTGTAATATTACAAGCCGTCATTCCTGCTGGCTTTGGCATTGTTTTATTTGTAATTGCTCTGTTAGTTATATCTTCTATATTGTTTTTTACGAAGTCATAAGTTGTTAAATCAGGAATAGACATTCCTGCAACATGACAACCAACATAGGCACAATTTACATCAATGATTGTTTTAATTCCATTGGTGTATGTTAGCGTTAAATTACAATCTTCTAAAGGGGAATTTGTTTTCTCTTTTTCATGATTGCAGCCAAACATTATTATGAAGATTAATAATAAAAAAACAATTGAAAATAATTTCATTACACTTCTAGTTTTCTAATGCTCCTCGTTTAATCCAATTGTCTAATTTAGCAATATTACAAACCGACATTCCAGATGGTTTTGGCATGTCTTTTATAGTGATTGCTCTTGCTGTAATTCTTATGGTATTGGCTTTAACCAAACTGTAAGTTGTTAAATCAGGAGACGTTCCTCCCGATACATGGCAACCAGGGCTTGCACAATTTCCATCTATAATGGTTTTTATACCATTGGTATATGTAAGTGAAGTACTTGCTGTATCTTTACAATCCAAATTCCCATTTGGGTATAAGTAATCTTCTTTGTCGTAATAACAGCCAGATAAAATAACGATACCTGACAATATTGTAAAAAGAATTGTTTTTATGCTAATTGCTTGATTTGAAATTTTCATTTATTGATTTAAATATATTTTTTCTGTTGATTTTCCATGGCAACTATTACAGCCACCACCTGTATATTTACTTATCATTTTTCTTGTAGTTGTTCCATTTTTAACAATTGGATAACAACCACCATTAAAATTAAATATTTTTTCAGAATAAAAATTTCCATTTTTATCTGAAACTAATCCTGCTATTTTATAACCAGAACCCATAGTGTCGCTCCAAAGTTCAACAGTTGTGTTATTTGAAATTAATCCATAATTATAAACAGTACCAGCAATGTTCCACCAATTACTTGATGCCCCAATTGAAGCATTGTTATGGCAACTCATACAATCTTGACCAGCGTTATGACTTTTACCATTTGCAGAGCTTTCTTTTCCGTTTTTTTCTAAATTATCATAATGCGAACAAGCAACAAAAAATATTGCAAGTATTAAATATAAAGAGATGGTGTTTTTTTTAAAATTCATTGTTTTATAGCTGAAAATTTTGTCAAATTTAAAGTATTTATATTATCATAATGATAACATTTTATGACTTTTAGTAATAATATTTTTTTAAGATTATTTAATCCCTTTAAATAATCTTTTCCATCTAACTTCTTTATTTGCTGAATCCCAGCTCATCCAAACAAAAAGTGCTTTCCCTACAATGTGAGTTTCAGGAACAAATCCCCAAAAACGACTGTCTGCTGAATTATCGCGGTTATCGCCCATCATAAAATAATAATTATACTTAAACTGATAAGTTTTTATGGCTTGTCCATTGTTCATGGCTTGTCCATTTTCCCAAGTTAAAGTTGGGTTATCTTCATAATGGTTAATGGCAAATTGGTACACATCAAAATTATGTTCATTCATTTCTATTACATCGCCACTTTTTGGAATGTAAATAGGGCCATAATCATCAATACTCCACTTATATTTTTCTTGAAAAGTGGTATAGCCACTAATGAATGTGGTATCATTTTTTTCAATGGAAACAATACCTGGCAATTCTTTCAATTTGGCTTTCGATTTATTTGATAAATTGATTAACAAATAACCTTTATCAGTAGCGCCACCTTCAGTAATGTCATTGTCTTTGATAAATTTTTCACTGATTCCTTCAGTAGAAACTACTTTGTAAAAATGTTGCATCAAATCAGGATTGTCAGCAGGTTTATTATTAATAAATAATTGCTGATTTACTACTTTTAAACTGTCGCCAGCTATTCCCACACATCGCTTGATATAATTTTCTTTTTTATCTGTTGGTTTGTCTATTTCAAAAGGATAATTAAATACAACTACATCATTATTTTTAATAGAAGACACAGCAAACAGGCGAGTGTATGGCATTTTCATCCATTCCAAATACGACTGTGTGGTTTCAGAAAATGGTAATTTGTTATGCACAAATGGAAAGCTTAAAGGCGTTTGTGGTAACCTGTTTCCATAACTGTATTTACTTACAAAAAGAAAATCACCAACCAATAATGATTTCTCCATGGAAGAAGTTGGAATGGTATAAGCTTCCATAAAATAACCACGAATAATGGTAGCTGCTATGGTTGCAAATATCAAAGCATCGCTCCATTCGTAAGCAGTTTGAATTTCATTTTCTTGTTTAAAAACCAATCCAACTATTTTAAATATTAGAATAAAAATGGGTGCAATTAACATTGCAATTACTCTTGTAAAATAGCCAAATATTATAAGTATTCCATAAATGCAATTTACCAAAGCTAAGCCAAATGAAGCGCCAGCAGCCATGTATAAAAACATACATATAAAGTTTACTACAATCCAAATGGTTATAATTGACCATTGTTTTTTACTGAAATTTTTTGGGCTTTTGTAAAAATAATTAAACAACTCTGTAAAAAAATTGCCTTTAACTAGGTTGTTATTTCCTTTTGTATTATTCATGAATTTTATATATTGAATTTACATAGTTAAACATACTTAACTATTAATCATTCAAATTTTGTTAAATTGTTTGTATTGATTGTAAACGGTAAATTTTAAAATTTTAAAATATCGTCAAGGGTATAAATGCCTTTTTTTCCAACTAACCATTCGGCAGCCAAAACAGCACCTTGTGCAAATCCATACCTGCTTTTAGCGCTATGGGTAATTTCTATGATGTCAATTATATTTTCATAACGTACAGTATGGTCGCCCATG
This sequence comes from Bacteroidota bacterium, assembly GCA_947453415.1. Taxonomy (GTDB): domain Bacteria; phylum Bacteroidota; class Bacteroidia; order UKL13-3; family UKL13-3; genus JAAFJM01. The sequence continues at coordinate 16,269 of CANGGG010000008.1, forward strand.
ATATCACCTTCTCGGTAACTTTCAATTAATAATTCGTTTGATTTGGTGCTTTGTGCCGGAGTGGAATTGTCAAATAATAAACGATCTTTTATTTTTTCTTTCTTAGTGTTTTCCGCCATTATTTGATTAGCCAAAGTCAATGCAGTTCCACTTGGATGGTCCTTTTTAGCAGTATGGTGCGATTCATTAATCATTACATCATAGTCATGATTTTTCATTATTTGTGCCAACATTTTATTTATTTTATAGAATATATTTACACCAATACTAAAATTACTACTATAAACCATGCTTTGTTTTTCTGACAAACATTTTTCTTTGATTGCATCAAATTGATCATACCAACCTGTAGTTCCTACCACAATTGGCACATTTGCTTCAAAACATTTTAAAATATTATCAACTGCGGCAGTAGGCATGCTAAAATCAATGGCTACATCTACGTTTTGCAAACTTAAAGGTAAAAAATCAAAGGCATTGTTTAAGTCAACACGGTAAACAATTTCATGGCCTTTGGCAATGGCAATTTTTTCAATTGCTTTTCCCATTTTACCATATCCAAGAAGTGCTATTTTCATAATTAATTAAATGAATTTGAGGCTTATTAATTTGATTGCACAATATAAAACTTTAATTTTAACATGCAAATTATTTGTTTCAATAAAATGTAGTTAAAATGACTTACCATGCGTTAAAGAAACCAGTTTATTTACTAAAAAAGGCATTGGTTTTATTGCATTTATGAGCAAGTTTGTCATTATTTCATTGCCAAAAACACCTTGAATTTTCCTGCCTGCCCAAAGTCTGGTACTAAAATTTTGTTTCCATTGAAACATATATTTTGCCATTAAATGTGTTTTATTGATTTCATTTTCAAAATATTGTGGAAGTAATTCGCTCAATATTTTAGCTGCTTTCATGGCCATACTCATTCCATTTCCACACAGTGGTGTAATTAACCCTGCAGCATCACCAAGCATTATTATTCCGTTTTCGTATTGAGTTTTATTTGAAAAATTAATTTGTGATATTGCCAAGGGCTCTTCGTAAAAACTTTCAAAGGAGGTAAAATATGTTTTTAAAAACGGATTTTTATGCAAAACATTTTCCTCCATTTTTTTAATATTTCCTTGATGGTCTTTTAAATTTTGTGCAGTTGTTAAATAGCACATACAATACTTTTCTTCTTCAATTTTAGAAATTCCGCAATACCCGTTTTTAAAGTTATGCAGTTCTATTATATCATTTGGTAAATTTGCTTTTACATGGTATTTGATGCCAATATAATTATCCAATCCTTTGGCTTTATTTTGAATAAAATTTCTATTTAACTTTACATCTAAATTGCTTCGCTTTCCATAGCTTCCAATAACAATTTTTGCTTCAATAGTTTCAAAATTTGAATGAACTAAATAATGGTTTTCATTGATTTCGGTTACATCATTTACCTTGCAATTTTCAATTAAATTTACACCTAGTTTCTTTGCTTCTATTGCTAATAAATGGTCTAGTTTATACCTAGAAATTCCAAATCCACCAGGATTTAAAGGATGTTCAATAAAATTTCCGTTAGGTGCCGAAACTTTCAATTTTTCTAATCTTGGTAAATGTAAATTGGGTAATTGAATGCCACAATTGATCAAATAATTCCAAGATTCCATGGCTATGTATTCACCACAAACTTTGTGAAAAGGATAAGTTTCTTTTTCCAATAAAGCTATTTGGTAACCCTTTTTTGCTAGTTGAATGGAAAGCGTTAATCCTCCCAATCCACCACCAATAATGATGCAATCATATTTTTGCATTTATTATTCTCTTATAATTGTAATGGTTCCTCTTACAGGTTTCATTACTGTACCTGATAAATAATTTTCGTATATTTTTAAAGTGTAAAAATATACGCCACTTGATAAATCTTTTCCAGATTCTTTGTCTTTACCATTCCAATTGATATCAATATTTTCAGTATCAAAAACTGGAGTGCCCCAACGGTTAAATACTTGAAAATCTATTTTTTCTATAAAGCGGTACTTTCTTGGTTTAAATAAATCATTGATTCCATCACCATTTGGAGTAAATACATTTGGTAATTCATAATACGGGCAATTATCAATACAAAAAGCATTACCATTGATGTTACTTTCATTCCCTGTAGAATCAGCAGCGGTAACAGCATAACAACCTGCTATGCTATATTTTAAAAGTGAATTTGTGTCGGTATATGAAAATGTATTTGCATTGCTAACAGCAATTAAAACCCAAGGCATTGTGATTTTCTTTCTGTAATAAATTTTATAAGTTTCTACATCTTGAGTACATGAGCTTGGATAAGTCCAATTCAATATAATATTATTCAAATTAAACTGTGTACACGGACTAATATAGCTAAGAACTGGAATGCAAGGCGGAATGGTATCTTTAGGAATTCCACAGATTTCTTGTGAATTATTAAACAAAGAATCTGCCATTAAACTATACTTTCCAATTGTGGTGATGTAGTAACAATAAGTTTGCCCATTTATTAAACCGGTATCTCTGTATGAAGTGTTATTTGTATTTGTTAAAAAAGTAAAATTAGTTCCAGTTTTTCTGAAAATATTAAAGGAGTTATTGGCCCAAGGAACATCAAATTTATAGTTTAAAATAATGGCTTTATCGGTATTATTGGTTGTTAAATATACTGAACTTGCTGCTATACTTTGGTCAATATAGCTTAATGGATTTAATGTTTTAGTGCAATAAAACATCAATTTATAATTATACTGAATAGTTTGTGTATTTATTAAGGAATCAACTAAACTGTCATTCATTATTTCACTAAATGTATTGTAAGTTTTACTAACTCCTATATTTATATAATTATCATTTCCCAAAACCGTTCTTTGTAATTGAATGGTGTATGGAGGCGCAAACTGAACGGAATCAAGGAATAAAGGTTTTAACCATTTTACTAAAATAGCCCCATTTGATATATCAGTATTTAAAACACTTACATGTGTAATAATTGGCTTTGTTCTAGTAATAACGCCACAAATTTCTTTACTAGCAATTCCTTCTGAACTTTCTGCTAATCCTACTATTTGGCCTTCATCATTTCTTGCCAAATAAAAGGAAGTAATTCTGTAACAATAATTAATTAACGGTGATAAACCTTTGCCATTATTATTGTCAAAATAGTTGGTATTATTTACTCCTTGTGTAGTATCTAATAATTCAAAACCAGTGGATGCGGGAACTCCATTTTGGCATCCTGGATTCCAAAATGAGGAATCTATTCGTCTATATATTTTATATCCAAAAGCAAAATTACAACTATCAGGACTCCAGTTTAATTTAAAGCCATTGCTATCTTGGTTAATGGTAAAGTTTTTGGGCGCTGGTCCAATTACTTTTATTTTAAAATGATTAAAGTTTGAGAGAGGAAATGGAACTCCATTATCTACAGCTTTAAAATCGGCTTGAAAAAGCGCTGCACGAATAGAATTACATGCTGGTCTCCATCTAAATAAAAAACCCGTTGGATTACCAATTGCAATAGTTGGAGAGGTAAAAGCCGCTCCAAATTTTTGAGCAAATGGTCCGCCAGATGCTGTAAGTGTTACATTGTTAATGTCGGGGTCACTGGCTAAAATATTTTTTTGAAGTAAATCACCAACTATTACACATTCATTACTCATGTTGGCAATAATTGGAGGATTATTGGTACAAAGTTCTATTTTAATTTGCATGTCCCTATCCACATATCCAACCAAGATAGGCTTTTTTAATTGAGCGCTTGTTCTGTATTCTTTTACACGAATTACAATATTATAAACTCCAACTTTTAGGGGTTTGCTCCATGTTAATTGACCTGAATTTTGATTGATAACAAATGAGTCGGAAAACAAAGGAATTTGAAAATCTGGAACATCTTGATCGCAATCTTCTTTAGGCGACCTGATTTCAAATACTAAACTATCACCATCAGGATCGTAAGCACTTGGATTATGAGTAAAAACTTTATTTACACAACCTCTATCAATGGGCGATGATAGTAAAATTGGCGATTGGTTATCATAGCCAATAACAATTTGTGCAGTTACACAAAATGCAACATTCACTGATTGGCCACCATTTATATTTCTGATAAGATCAACCCTGTTTTTATCAATAATACAAACTCTATAAATGCCGCCACCTCCATAAAGATGAGTTGTTTTATAAACATTTTTTTGAACGCCATAACCAGCTTCGTTGATCAATGGTGATTTGGTAGTTCTTAAAATATTTTGAGTTATATTATCTCCAAAATTTACATCTACAGAACCTGTACTTACATCGCCTTGTGAGTTTTGGTCGGTGTAGGTAATTACGGTTATTTCATAGTTTAAACCAGAAATATTTCGGAATAAAATTTCTCCTGCACGGTAATGCGTAGCAAAAGAAAATTTAGCCAAGATGCTAAATAAAATAAAAAGTATAAAATGAAAATGGCTCGATTTAATCACGCTTTATTTTATAGTTTAAAACACTTAAAATTTAAGTCAGCAAAATAGTATTTTTTGTTGCATAAAAATCAAAAAATAATCCATTAACTGTAATATTACAATTAATGGATTATTGGGGATTATATTTTAGAAATTCGGTTTGATTCAAACATCAACCGAAGACAAATTAAAAATCGGTCAACTAACAACTAACAACTAACAACTAACAACTAACTAACCTTCGCTTGAAAACAAAGTAGCTTTGTAATATTCTCTGTTTAAACGAGCAATATTGGTCAATGAAATTTGTTTAGGGCATTCAGCTTCGCAAGCACCAGTATTGGTACAAGAACCAAAACCTTCAGCATCCATTTGAGCTACCATATTTAATACGCGAGTAGCACGTTCAGGAGCGCCTTGAGGTAATAATGCCAATTGAGAAACTTTAGCCGAAACAAATAGCATAGCACTTGAATTTTTACAAGCGGCTACACATGCACCACAACCAATACAAGCAGCAGCAGCAAACGAATCGTCAGCATCGCCTTTTGGAATAGGTAAGTTATTGGCATCTTGTGCATTTCCAGTATTGATGGAAATAAATCCACCCGAAGCTATGATTCTATCAAAAGCAGAACGGTTGGTTGCTAAATCTTTTATAACCGGAAAAGCAGCCGAACGCCAAGGTTCTACTACAATGGTATCATTGTCTTTGAAGCTACGCATGTGTAATTGGCAAGTAGTAACACCTTGATTTGGTCCGTGTGGTCTACCATTAATGTACATACTACATGAACCACAAATACCTTCTCTACAATCGTGATCAAACGCAATTGGTTCGTCTTTTCCTTCGTTTATTAATCTATCATTTAATACATCAAACATTTCAAGAAATGACATATCAGGAGATACATTTTCTACTTTGTAATCAACTAATTTACCTTGACTTTTACCGTTTTTCTGGCGCCAAACTTTTAAGTTGATATTCATATTTCCGCTCATAATATTTAATTTTTTATATTGATTATGGTTATAGGTTTTAAACTAATAAACCTAAACTTTTTAATTATTAACTGTTATTTGTAACTACGTTGTGCAATTTTTATGTTTTCGTAAACTAGCTCTTCTTGGTGTAAGTCCCAATTTCCTGTTTCTTTAAATTCCCAAGCCGAAACATTTTTAAAATTTTCATCATCACGTAAAGCTTCACCTTCTTCAGTTTGATGGTCTTCACGGAAATGTCCGCCACAACTTTCATTGCGTTCTAAAGCATCTTTACACATTAACTCGCCTAGTTCAATAAAGTCGGCAACACGTCCGGCTTTTTCTAATTCAGGGTTAAAATCATTGGCTTCACCAGTAACGCGAACATCATTCCAAAACTCTTCACGAAGTGCTTTAATTTCTGAAATAGCTTTAGTTAGACCATCAACATTACGAGCCATTCCACAATTATCCCATATAATTTTACCCAAACGCTTATGGAAAAAATCAACAGGTTTGGTGCCTTTAACGGCAAATAATTTTTCAATAGTAGATTGAACATTTTTTTCCGCTTCTACAAATGCTTCATGGTCGGTTGAAATTGATTTTACACTAATTTCATTGGCCAAGTATGCACCAATAGTATAAGGAATAACAAAATAACCATCGGCCAAACCTTGCATTAAAGCAGAAGCTCCCAAACGATTTGCTCCGTGATCGGAGAAATTAGCCTCACCCAAAGCATACAAACCAGGAACGGTTGTCATTAAGTTATAATCTACCCAAAGTCCACCCATGGTATAATGCACCGCGGGGTATATCATCATTGGATTTTCATAAGGATTTACTCCAGTAATTTGTTTGTACATGTCAAATAAATTACCATATTTTTCTTTAATTACTTCATGTCCAAATTCGGTTAATTGTGCCTCAGTAGGATTTGAAATATGTTTTAAAGTAGCTACTTGTTTACCATATTTATACTTCATGTTAAAAGCAAAATCTAAGTATACTGCTTCACCAGTTTTGTTCACACCAAAACCCGCATCGCAACGTTCTTTAGCAGCACGCGAAGCCACGTCTCTAGGAACTAAATTCCCAAAAGCAGGGTAACGTCTTTCTAAATAATAATCTCTATCTTCTTCTTTTAAATCGTTAGGATTTAATTTTCCATTGCGAATTGCTTCCGCATCTTCTTTACGTTTTGGAACCCAAATTCTTCCATCATTACGCAACGATTCACTCATTAAAGTTAATTTTGATTGGTGATCGCCTGAAACAGGAATGCAAGTTGGGTGAATTTGAGTATAGCATGGATTAGCAAAGTAAGCACCTTTTTTATGCGCTTTCCAAGCTGCAGTTACATTACAAGCCATGGCATTTGTAGAAAGGTAAAACACATTTCCATATCCACCAGTGCATAATAAAACTGCATGTCCAAAATGACGTTCTAGTTTACCAGAAACTAAATCGCGGGCAATAATTCCACGGCATTTACCATCAATATTTACTACTTCTAGCATTTCATGACGTGCAAACATTTGAACATTTCCTAAACCTATTTGGCGTTGCAAACCAGAATATGCTCCTAATAATAATTGTTGGCCGGTTTGACCAGCAGCATAAAAAGTACGTTGAACTTGTGTACCACCAAATGAACGGTTACTTAATAATCCACCGTATTCGCGCGCAAAAGGAACTCCACTTGCCACTGCTTGATCAATGATATTACTACTCACTTCGGCTAAACGATGCACATTTGCTTCTCTTGCACGGTAATCACCACCTTTTATAGTATCGTAAAATAAACGATAAACTGAATCGCCATCATTTTGATAGTTTTTTGCTGCATTTATACCTCCTTGCGCTGCAATTGAATGCGCACGTCTTGGTGAATCTTGAAAACAAAATACTTTTACTTTATAACCTAGTTCAGCTAATGATGTAGCAGCCGATGATCCTGCTAGTCCTGAGCCAACAACCACAATTTCTAAATTTCTTTTATTGGAAGGATTTACCAATGGAACTGATGACTTGTATTTAGTCCATTTTGTTTCCAAATCACCTGCTGGAATTTTTGAGTCAATTTTTGACATATTAGTGTTTGTTAATTTTTTTATTTAATAATATCGAAATGCATTGCAATTGGCATCATTGCAAAAATGAATGAAATAAGTATTGAAAACACATTTCCAAATGATTTAATAAATGGTGTGTATTTTTTATGGTTAATTCCCAAAGTTTGAAATGCCGATTGAAAACCGTGCATTAAGTGATATCCTAATGAAATTACACCTAATAAATAAATTAGCACATTCAATGGGCTTTCAAAAACTTCTTTTAATTCTAAATAAGTGTTGTGGCTTAAAATTGTTCCATTGAACTGAGCTGCTTTTGTTCCTATCCAAAAATGAGAAAGGTGAATAACTAAGAAAATTAATAACAATGAACCCAAAATTCCCATGGAGCGTGAATACCATTTACTGTTAGCTTTTCCATCGTATGACGCATATTTTACAGGACGAGATTTGTTATTATTTAAAGTTAGAACCAATGCTTTAGCTACATGAAGTATTAAGCCTATAAATAAAACTACTTCTACAATTCTAATCAATGGATTTGTAGCCATAAACTGAGCTCCAGCATTAAAAGTTACTCCACCATCATTTAAAAATATAAGTGAGTTTAATGTACAATGTACAATAAGGAAAGTTATTAGAAACAATCCTGTAATTGCCATGATTAATTTTTGTCCCAGCGATGAGCTAAACATTTTAGAAATCCAATTCATTTTTTTATAGTTATTAATAATTTATGACTGCGAATGTAACCGATGATTTGAAAGAGTCTAAATGATTAATATCAAAACGAGTAATTATTATTTACTTGAATTTGTTTAAAAACCACATTTGTTTCCTTAGCAAATTTGTAATTTTTGGATATTTAAAATCAAATATTAAATATATTTTATCATTTTTAAATTATAAAATATTGTTTATTAATATTTTATAATATATTTATTTATTCGTTTGAAACTAAATTACCTTTACTAATTTCGAAAAATTTAATATGAGCACTAAGATTTTTAAACATTGCTTCCAATCTTTTTTTATCGGTATCGCTAATAAATATTTGACCAAAATTATCTTCAGCAATCATGGTTAAAATAATTGCCAATCGGTTATTGTCCAATTTTTCAAAAATATCGTCCAACAAAAGCAAAGGTTTGATTCCAGTTTTGTTAAATAAATATTCGTATTGAGCCAATTTTAAAGCAATGATAAAAGATTTTTGTTGCCCTTGGCTACCCATTCTTTTCAGAGGAAAATTATTTATTTCAAACAATAAATCATCTTTATGAATACCTTTGGTGGTGCGTTGTGCGGCCTTGTCAGCATTTATATTTTGAAGGAGTAAATCACTCAAATTATCGTTTAATAATTGACTTTCATATTTCAATGAAATGGCGTCACTTTGCAAACTTATTTGATTGTAATATTTTAAAAATAAAGTTTCAAAATCAAGCATAAAAGTTTTGCGTTTTTCAAATATAAATGTTCCAAAACTGATTAACTTTTCGTTATAGGAGGCTATTAAACTTTCATCAAAATATTGGAGGTCATTAAAACGCTTAAGCAGCGCATTTCTTTGCTCCAAAGCCTTATTGTATTGCATTAATTGATACAAATATTCTTTGTCAAATTGCGATATAAATGAATCAATAAATTTCCTTCTATCTTCACTTCCCTCATGAATTAAATAAATATCGTTTGGAGCTATAATTACCAAAGGAAATTCACCAATATGAGCTGAAAGTTTTGGATATTCATTGTTATTAACCTTCAATTTTTTTTTGCTTCCCTTTTGAATAATTAATTGAGTATTTTCAACGGTGTCATTTTTATAAAACGCACCATTGATGCTCATTTCATTTTGATCGGTTAAAATATTGATAGCATCTTGGTTTTGAAAATAACTTTTGGTAAAGCATAAATAATAAATGGCATCTAACACATTTGTTTTACCACTTCCGTTTAAACCTGTAAAACAATTGATTTGCTTGCTAAAGTCAAATTTAGCAGAAGCATAATTTTTAAAGTTATATAATCGTAGGTTTTGTAAATGTAGATGCATAATTCATTTTCAAAGGTAAATTTATTTTTATTTATAATTATGTAAGCTTTTTAAATGTAAAATTATTTTTCAATTTTTTTTATTTATTTGGAAAAACTTAATATTTTCTTATTATTGAAGTCTTAAAATTGAAACTAAAACTAAAATAATTATGAAAAAAATCTTACTATTTGGCGCATTAGTATGCAGCTTAAATGTATTTAGCCAGGACTACTGGACTATTAAAAGCACAGGAACTTCAGGTTCTTATTCAATGAATGACGCTAGTGCAGTAGCGGTAATAACTGGTACAACAGCTGGTGTTAGTAACACTTTATCAGCTCCTGTAACACTACCTTTTTCAAACTGGAAATTTTTTGGTAAAGCAGTTACTCAATTTAAAATTAGTTCAAGTGGCTACATTACTTTTGATTTAACTCAAACTGCAGATGTAGTAGCAAACACAACTTTACCGAATGCCGCAGCACCTAAAAATGCTATTTTTGCTTTTTGGGATAATTTGAATTTACAATCAATTGTTCAAGGAGCTAATACTTTTCCTTCAGATGCAAAAACTTTTACTTATGGTTCATCACCTAACAGAGTTTTTGTAGTTCAATGGAGATTAACTGGAACTATTGGAGTTGCTGGTGGTACTAATGTAACTTATTTTGCAATTAGAATGTATGAAGCTGGTAATTTTGATGTAGTTCATAATTATGGTTTTGGAACGTTTACTGCTACTTGTGGCGTTCAAAACGATTCTGCTACTAACGGTTACATGGTTGCTGGAAGTCCAAGTTTAAATTTTGGTGGTGCTAACGGAAGTTATGATGCAACTAAATCTGCTGTTTATACTTTTTTACCTGGTCCTCAACCAAATTACGATGCTGCTTTAACAAAATTATCATCTCCTGAAGTAGTGAAATTAGGTACAAATGTTACTTTAAAAGGTACTTTAAATAACTATGGTAAAAATGATTTAACAGCTTTAAAAGTATATTATACAATAGATGGTGGAACTAAAGTTTCTGCAACTTTATCTACTTTAAATACTGCTAATTCAGGTGGCGTAGAAGTATTCGATTTTCCAACTCCTTTAAATTTTTCAACTGGTGGAAATAAAGTGATCAAAGCTTGGATTGATAATCCTAATTTACGTCCTGATGAAAATACTAGTAATGATACAATGTCAACTAATATTTTTGTTAATGATGGTATTACAGGAACAAAACGTGTTTTATTAGAAGAAGGTTCAGGCGCATGGTGTGGATATTGCCCTGATGGACATTTAAGAATGAGAGATATTTTGGCTGCTAATGATAAAGTTGTTGCAGTTGTTCATCACAATAGTGATGGTATGGCTAATACTCAAAGTAATACTATTAATACTGCTTATGCTACAGGCTATCCTTATGGCGTAGTAGATAGAACTTTATATTCTGACCAAACTACTGTAGGTTTAAACAGAGGTTTATGGGATGCTAAAGCAACTGAAAACTTAAATGCAATTACCCCATTAAATATTTCTATTATTAACAAAACTTATAATGCTGCTACAAGAACTCTTTCTTATACTGTAAAAGCTGATTTTGTTGACAATGCTTTACCTGGTGACATGAGAATTACTTCAATTATTTCTGAAGATAACGTTCGTGGTCCAATGATATCTGGAACAAGTACTACTTGGAACCAACATAGCTATTATAGTAGCGCTGATAATGGTGCGGGTGGTGCAACTCATGAACTTTATAATGAGCCAGCTTATTTTTACGGTTATAACCACAGACATGTTGCAAAAACTATTTTACCTTCAGCTTGGGGTAATGCAGGAGTAATTCCTAATGCACCATTAAAAGGTTCTTCTTATACGCAAGATTTTACTTATACTTTACCTGCAGTTGTTAAAGTTTCAGAAACTGATTATATCGGAAATACTGGTATATATACTCCTTTCCAAAATACTTATCCTGGTGAAGCAAATAATAAAATTGGTGCTACAAAAATTATTGCTTTAGTTTCTTATTATGATGCTGATGCAACAAAACGTAAAGTAATTAACGTAAACGAAACTCCAGCATTATGGAGCACTAGTGCAAAAGAAGAAATTAAGTCAGCTTATTTCTCAAATGTATTCCCTAATCCTACTACTGGTATAACTCAAATAGATTTCAAATTATCATCAACTGATAATTTAACAATTGAATTATTTGACATCATGGGTAAAAGCGTAAAAACTATCAAAAATGGTTCTTTTGCTAGTGGTGATCATTCAATTTTCTTTGATACTGAAAACATTGAAAATGGTGTTTATTTCTTAAAATTATCATCTACTAATTATACTGCTACTCATAAGTTAGCTATTCAAAAATAATTAGAATAAAGTAATATTATATAAAAGCCCGCTCAATTTTGAGTGGGCTTTTTTTATTTAATAGACAGTTGATTTTTAAAATTAACATCGGTTGTATGTTCAGTTTTTTATTTTACATTCGAATTATTAAAAAAACAACAAAATTTATTTACCCATTTTGATAAAAAACATTTCCTATTCTTTTATTTTCATATTGTTGATTTTTGCTTGCAACAAATCGGAAAAAAAGTTGGTACAAGTTGAAAACCCATTTTTCATCAAAGCTGTAGATGCTTCTTTTATTCCCGAAATAAGGCTATCGAATTTAATCACTAAAAATGCAAATGGTGAAGCAGAAGACATGCTTCTGACTTTAAAAAATGCTGGTGTAAATACCATTAGGTTAAGAATTTGGAATGATCCAATGAACCAACATTCGGGATTTGAAGAAGTAAAGAATTTTAGCGATGAAATAAAAAAAATAGGTTTAAAAGTTTGGCTTACCATTCATTATTCTGATACGTGGGCTGATCCAGGAGCGCAAACAAAACCAAGCGCTTGGAATGGATTAACATTTACTCAACTTAAGGATAGTTTGAGGATTTATACATCAAAAATTGTAAAGGAAATTAAACCTGATTATATTCAAATTGGCAATGAAATAAACAATGGTTTTTTATGGCCTGAAGGCAGTTTTTCAAATACAATGCAAATGCTCGAATTATTAAAGGAAGGAGTTAAAGCAGTCAAAGAAAATTCACCTCAAACAAAAATTATTATTCATTTTGCTGGTTATGATAAAGCAGATTATTTTTATAGTCAATTGACAAATTTAGATTACGATATCATTGGTATTTCCTATTATCCTTTATGGCATGGAAAAAGTTTAGATACATTGCAAACGCAATTATTGTCATTGAGTTCCCAATTTAATAAACCAATATTGATTGCCGAAACTGCTTATCCTTTTACTTTTGCTTGGAACGATTGGACAAACAATATCATTGGCGACAGCAGTCAAATTCTCCCACAATTTTCAGCTTCTATTCAAGGGCAAAAAGATTATTTGAATAAAATTAAATATATCATTTCAAATACGCCTAATGGAATTGGTTTTGCTTATTGGGGAGCTGAATTTATTTCATTTAAAGGTAGCCAAGCAAAGAATGGTTCTAGTTGGGAAAATCAAGCTTTATGGGATTTTAACAACAAAGCATTGCCAAGCATGAGTGTGTTTAATGAATAAATTTTTTAAAAAATCTGTTTTACTAATTTCTGTATAGTCGCATTCCGAGAGATAATTTTTTTCAAAAAATTCAATATAAAATGACGTTGTGTCATTCAGAAGGAAACTCCTTTCCTCGGCAACCAAAATTGATATTTCTTAGTTGGTTGCCATATTAAGGGTACCGCTCGAGCGGTACTACTGAATGACTGGAAGTTTTGCTTTTGTCTTATAGTTAATACTTTATATAAAAAACGTCATTGCGAGGCACGAAGCAATCTTTTTGTTTCAATGAGATTGCTTCACTTTGTTCGCAATGACGCATTATTTCGTAAAAAAAATGTTGAAAATTCCATTTCATTTCAAAAACTTCTCAATCTTCCATTTTAACTCTGTCAAAATATTTTATATTTGCAGCCCATGACGAGTGAACCATTCAATTATTTAGTTTTAGCATATTATAATTATACCCGAATAGACGATGCAGGAACTTTTGCTCCATTGCATTTGGCTTATTGTAAAAATTTGAAACTTCGAGGTAGAATTTATGTAGCCCAAGAAGGAATCAACGGAACCATAAGCGGCACCAAAGAAGCTTGCGAACAGTACATGCGCGATTTAGTGGCTGACCCTCGTTTTGCTACAACTGAATTTAAAATTGACGAAGTTGCTGAACATGCTTTTCAACGCATGCATTGTAGGTATAAAACCGAAATTGTTTACAGTGGTTTGCGCGATCCAAATGTTATTGACCCAACCAAAGAAACTGGAAAACACTTAAAAGGGGAGGAGTTTTTGGCTTTAAAAGACCAAGATGATGTAGTTATTTTAGATGTAAGAAGTAACTATGAAACTCGCTTAGGGAAATTTAAAAATGCTATCACATTAGACATGGAAAATTTCCGTGAATTCCCAGGTAAAATAGCTGAATTAGAAAAGTACAAAGGCAAAAAAATAATTACTTGTTGCACTGGTGGAATTAAATGTGAAAAGGCCTCAGCACTTTTATTAAAAGAAGGTTTTACCGATGTTTATCAATTACATAACGGCATCATTGGCTATGCAAAAGAAACTGGCGGCAAAGACTTTGATGGCATGTTGTATGTTTTTGATGGAAGGGTAAATGTGGCGGTGAATGAAATAAATCCTTCAGTAATTTCTCCATGTAAAAAATGTGGTGGCCCAGCACCTCGCAATTTGAATTGTGCCAATGTTGAATGCAACGATCAGTTCAACATGTGCGATGCCTGTGCTACGGAAATGGAAGGCGCTTGTTGCGATGCTTGTAAAGTTCATCCGCGTAAACGTGAATTCAATGGAACCGGTTATTACACTCGCTTTGCCATTGATTAAAAAATATTTTTTTGTGATTTAAAAGTGTTTTTATAAAATACATTCATAGTTAAAATGTGAGGAAAACTTATGCATGATGTAAATATAAAAAAAACAGTAATTATCTGGCTTTGAAATTCAGTTAATAATCTTTTTTCAATAAAAATATAAAGTATAAAAAACAATAAAAATGCTCCTAGCGTAAAGGGAAGTGCTTTCATATAAATGGAAGTATTATTAACATTTAAAACTTTTTTTAAATGACCCCAACCATGTATACTATGTTGCCCAATAAAGTATAAACCAAATGCAGTAATTAAAGGAAGTTTGATGCTTATTGCTAAAAAAACACAGCTTAAAATCATTGCTAATTTCCTTTCCCAAAACCCCCAAATGAAAACTAATAAAGTCAGAGAAATGCTGATAGTTTTACCGGTTTTTTCATTTATTTGAAATAGTTCTACGCCCATATTTTTTAAAATAATATTGGTTTCTACTGAATGTCCATATAAAATAATGCCCAATAATATTCCTCCCCAAATCCAGTTTTTAAATCCATTATTGTTTTGAATTTTCCATTCATTGATATCTGCTTGTCCGAAATGCCAAATAGAATAAATTAGAAAAAATAATAAAGCAATATTTGGAAAAAGGAGCCATAAAATAAAGTACATGAAAGCAGCACCCAAATACTTAATTACAAAATTTAGCTTTATTTTACTGTGTAAATTTCCACTTTCTAATAAATGATCTACAGCACCATGGGGTATGCCAACTGTGATTAATCCTAAAATTAAAAGTAATGATTCAACCCATTTAAATTGGTTTGGAAACACTGAATTTGAAATTAATAATCCTAAGGCTAAAGCAATTAATATAATGGGAATTATCAATGGTTTTAGTTTGACTGAAATATCAAACTTCCATGCTTTTAGAAATGGTTTGAAGGGCAATGAACTTAATATTTTTATATCTTGAAATATGGAGGTTTTTTCATCCATAAAATTTAAAACATTTTTTGCATCATTTTTTTTAAATAAAGTTTCAAAAATATTTTTTCCTGATGGTGGGTCATTACGGAGAATTAATAATAATAATCTATCGTAAAACTTAAACCTACTAGCGTAATTAGTTACTTTAAGTTGATGCAAATTTTGCAAATTATTTGCTATATTTTCTGCATGTTTAAACATGTTTTTAAAAGCATAACCAGTACTAGGTTTTATTGCACCTGACCTTCCTCCAATTGAAATTACATTTGGAATATTATCATTTAAAATAGCAGCATTACTCATGGGAATATTACCAATTTCAATAGCTGCTATTTTATATGTTCCAAATCGCTTAGTTATGTATTTATCAAGGATTGGTTCAGCTTCTTTTTGCATCAATTGTGAAACACCAAATCGCGTTAATTCTACTAAAAGTTTATTTTCACTAAATGGAAGTATATAAACAAACTGTGTATATTCATTTTGTTCAACATCAAAGTCCATTAAATCTACGCAATTATAATCCGGTAGTTTATTTTCTACTTCAATTACAAAACCCAAAAAAGATTGAAGTAGATGAGATTCATTTTTTTTAAGGGTTAAATAGTTAGGAGGACGACTATCGAAAACTGTTTTTGAAAGAAAAGTTTCATCATTAGTAATTACCGCCACTCCATGTTCCGTTTTTTTAAATTCTAAAACGGGCTGATGAATGCGAAGAATATTATATTTTTCAATGATTCTTTTTAACTCTTTATACAAATCAAAACTTGAAATATAGAAATATTTCATTGGGTGAAGCAATTGAGGTTTATTTGAATTTACGCTAACTTTTTCCCATTGATGGCTAATTAAATGTTTACATCGTTTTACAATTAAATCCTCTGAATTTTCCCAAAAGCAATAGGTCTTATCGTTTTTCAATTTGTTATCAGGATCAATAATAACAATGTTTTTTCCGTGTAACATTCCACGTTCATCCAAACTCATTAATAATAATATTGCCGATGCTCCAGCACCAGCAAATAAATAATCAATATAAGAAGTTTGAATTTGATTTTCCATTGTATTTTTAATTAAAAAAAGGGGGTTCCTTTTTGATTAAAGAAACCCCCTTTTAATTATTTATTGTATATGATTAGTCTTCGTTTCTACTTAATGTATAAATTACTAAACCGAAACCAATTTTATTGATTGCGTCAGCAATGTTATAAACAATATCCATAGCATGTGAAGCTGCTGCAGGATCTGCTACTAATTGAATTCCAAATAATCCACCTGGAGTTCCTAAAATGTAACCCAAAGGATAAATTGCCCAACCAACTAATACAAACCAAGCTAAAACTCTAGTTGCTTTTGCTACTTGTTTTCCAGCTGTTTGTGCTAAATTAGCAACTTCACCAAACCATACTAAGTATGCAATGTAGAAATAAGCTGCTCCTGAAATTACTCCCCACATTACACTGCTTCCTCTGTCAATTGTTTCACCGAAATATCCGGTTACAAGCATTACTAAAGAAGCTAAAATTAATTTCCAAAGTAATGAAATTTTTGCACCTGCTTTTTTAGTGATTAAGTAGAACTCAACGCACATTAAAGGTACTGTAAGAATCCAATCAACATATCTAAAGAATGTTGGTGAATCACCTGTTGCTAAATTGTAACCTCTCATGTAGTAGTAATGAACTGCTGCAATAAAAGTTATTAATCCAGAAACTAAAACTGATGTTCTCCATTTTGCATTAGTGTTACCTAATTCGAAAAAGAAGAATACTGATGCGGCCATCATGGCCATTGTTCCGATAAAAAACGTAAATGCTACGTAGTTATCACTTGCAATTTTTAAATGCTCCATTTTTTATTTTTTATAATTGTTGAATAGCAAATAAAATTTTTATCAAGCATAAATTTACATAAACTAGTTTAATATTTTTTCTTAATATAGTTTAAGATTTATTTATTTTTTTGAAATAGCATTTCTAATTTTACTCAAAAATTCAGGAGTAATTCCCAAATAGGAAGCTATAAGTACATTTGGTATCCGATTACAAATATTAGGATATTGTTCTAAAAAAAATTGATACCTTTCCTCCGCCTTTGAACTAATATTTTGTAAAATTCTGTTTTCAAGTTCCATAAATTTATTTTCAATCAAAACACGAAAAGTTCTATCAAATTTTTGATAATGAGTAAAAAGATACATCAAATTTGAATTATCAATTTGTATAATTGTGGATGGCTCTATTGCATCTATATAAAGTAAGCTTTGTTTTTTATTATGAAAGCTATTGATGTCACAAATCCAATCATTTTCTGACGCAAAATGTAAAATATGTTCAGCTCCATTTTTGTCAACTGTATACATTTTAAACAAGCCTGAAACGATAAAAGTATAATTATTGCAAATGTCATTTTTTTGCAAAATAAATTCTTTTCTTTTAACATTTCTTTCTATAACTCTATTTGATAATTCAGTAATTTCTTCATCATTTAAAGGGATGTAATTGCTAAAATGAGTCAATAGTTTATTTATATTCATGTGCGTTCAATTAGTTTTTTAAAATTCACCGTCTATTTAAAATAATTATAAATTTATTTCATTTATTTATTCCTTATTTATTATTGGTAACATCATACTTAACTAAATGTTTAGAATATAGTGTTCTAACAAATTTATTTCTAATATTTTAAAAACAAAATTTTTAATAAAAATATATATGTAATAACAATTGCTATTTTTATTAAAGGTGCAAATAGGATTGAAGTTTTAAATAATACTATTAAAATTTATAGTAAAACATTATTGTGTTTCTATGTTTCAATTAATTATGAAATCAATAAAAAATAATATCGCTTTATATGAAATCTAAGGCAAAAACTTATATTCGAGCAAATTTTTAAATCCCAATGAAAAATAATTTTATGAAAAATGCATTGCCACATTTTGTGGCAATTGGAGTAATTTTAATTGCCATGTTTATTTACTTTCAGCCTTTTTTTGGTGGTAAAGTTTTAAAGCAATACGATGTGAGTCAGTGGCGTGCTACCTATGAGGAAACTGCTAATTTTGAAAAACAAACGGGTGAAAGAACTTATTGGACAAATAGTATTTTTGGTGGTATGCCTAATTACCTAATAGGTGCAACTTATACTGGAAATTGGACGAATCAAATTTATTTTAGTTTTCAGCAAGTATTTAAACACCCAACCGATACTGTTTTTCTTTTATTTATATGTTTTTATATCATGCTTTTGGTGTTTGAAGTAAATGCTTGGTTGGCTATAATAGGGGCTTTAGCTTTTGCGTTCAGTAGTTTCAATTTTATAAATATAGATGCCGGACATATTACCAAAGGCAATGCCATTGCATTTATTCCATTGGTAATTGCAGGTATTCAAATGGCATTTCATAAAAATAGAATTATGGGAGCTTTGTTAACCGGAATTGCTCTTTCATTTCAATTAGCTGCAAACCATTTACAAATAACTTATTATTTAGTTTTCATCATCATAGCTTGGATAATAGTTGAATTATTTGATGCCATTAAACAAAAAACCTTAAAGAATTTAATATTAAGTGGTGTGTTTTTAGGAGCTGCTGCTTTGGTTGCTGTTGGCACAAACATTACTGGTTTATTAGTAACAGAAGAATATGGCAAATATAGTTTGCGTGCGCCAAGTGAATTAACCATTGCCGAAGATGGCAAAACTAAAGCAGACAATGGCAGTTCGGGTTTAGATAAAGATTATGCTTTGGCTTGGAGTAATGGTGTTACAGAGCCTTTAACGTTAATAATTCCTAATTTTTATGGTGGTTCAAGTAGTGGTGAATTAAGTACTAATAGCGAAACCTTTAAATTATTAAAAGCTGCTGGTTACGATAATTCAAGTGCCAAACAAACTATTAAGCAAATGCCAGTTTATTGGGGTGATCAGCCTTTTACTGCTGGCCCTATTTATTATGGTGCAATTATTTGCTTCTTATTTGTATTTAGTTTAATTGTAGTAAAATCAAAAGCAAAATGGTGGATTTTATCCGCTTCATTATTGGCTATATTTTTATCAATGGGCAAAAACTTTATGCCACTTACCGATTTGTTTTTCGATTATTTTCCTTTGTACAACAAATTCAGGTCTGTAACTTTTATATTATGCATTACTCAGGCTTTATTTCCTTTATTAGCATTAATTGGTTTGAACGATTTGTTAAACAATAAAATCAGTAAAAAAGATTTAATGAACGGCCTAAAATATGGTGGTGGAATAGTAGCGGGATTATGTTTATTATTTGCCATTATGCCAGGTGTGTTTGCAAGTTTTACTAATTTAAGTGATACTAAAATGGATCCTAAATTGGTTGAAGTATTGGTAGCTGATAGAGAAAGTATCATGCGTGCCGATGCTTTCCGTTCGTTTGCTTTAATTGCCGCGGCTTGTGTCTTGATTTGGTTTTATTTTAATAAAAAAATTACCAATATGGTTTTTATTAGCATCATAGGTTTATTAATAATTGGCGATTTATGGCAAGTAGATAAACGTTACTTAAACGATGGTGATTTTGAAAAAAAGAAAGCTGCTGCATTATTTGAAAAAACAAATGTTGATGCTGAAATATTAAAAGATACAGATCCTAATTACCGTGTTTATAACAACACAACTGATTTTGATAAAGATGCCATCACTGCTTATTACCATAAATCAATTGGTGGCTACCATGGTGCTAAAATGCGCAGATTCCAAGAGTTAATTGAATGGCAATTATCTAAAAATAACATGGATTGCTATAATATGTTAAATGTAAAATACATTATTGTAGGCGATTCAACAGGACAAAAATTTGTTCAGCAAAATCCTGCTACCAACGGTAATGCTTGGTTTGTGAGCAATACTAAAATAGTAGCCAATGCCGATGAAGAAATAAAAGCTTTAACAGGATTCAATTCAAAACAATTGGCAGTTATTGACAAACGTTATGAAAGTGAATTAGCTTCATTTAAAATGAATTTTGATAGCAGCGCTACCATTAAATTATTAACCTATGCTCCAAATAAGTTGGTGTATGAAAGTAATACCAATGCTGCGCAATTAGCAGTATTCAGCGAAATATTTTACGATAAAGGATGGGATGCATACGTTGATGGTAAATTGGTTCCACACTTCAGAGCAGATTATGTATTAAGAGCCATGATAGTTCCTGAAGGAAAACATAATATAACATTTAAATTTGAACCCAAAACAGTTCAAAAAGGTCAAACAATTGCATTGGCTTCATCTGCCACATTATATATTGGCTTAGTGGCTTTATTGGGAATGTATTTTTTCAAAAAACGCAAAACAACTTCTGAAGAATAATTTGTATTAACTGATTTTGAAAAAGCTTCCAAAACCATAGTTTTGGAAGCTTTTTTTATGTTTTATTATAAAATGTATCATTATGATTAATAAATAAAAAAGCCCTTGTTTTATTATTAAAAACAAGGGCTTTATATGATTGATAATATTAGTTTTGAAACAAATCGCGTTTCAGTTTTTGCCAATCTATTTTTTGTGCTAACAGCGTTACAATTGCAGTAATTATTGCACCAATAAAGAATCCTTTAAAAAATTTATTATTCATATTTTAAATTTATTATTCTGGTTTATAAGTTCCACTTTTCATATCTTTTTCGCGTTTAGTATTTGCTTTTTTACTTGGTCCGCCAAATACAGAAACATTAACATATCTTCCAGGATAACGTTGCATATCTTTCAATAATAAGTTCAATTCCTTAGTCGATTTGTTCAAATTATCATAAAGCTCTTGATCGTTCATCATTTTTCCTAATGAACCTTCGCCTTTGTTCATTTTTGAAGTAATCATTGCCAATTCTTTGGTAACTATACTTAGGTTTTCAATAGTACCCTTAATATCAGAATTTGCTAAGGAGTCGCTTAATTTACCAAAGTTTTTAATGGTTTTATTAATTTCATCATTGTTTTTAGCAAGATTATTGCTAATTAATTGAACATTTCCTAGAGTTTTGCTGATTGAATTTCCGTTTTCGTTTACAATTTTATTTAAACTTTCAGATGTTAGCCTGAGCGCATGCAAAGCACCACTTAAATCAACTACGCTATTGGTTAAATTCTGTGTTCCTTTTTCGTTAAAAACTTGCCTTAATGAACCTAATACTTTGTCTAAAGTTACTAAAACTTGCTCACTTTTGGTTTTAATTGGAGAAACTAAATTGTTGATGGAAGTAAATAAATCTTCTTCTCTTGCACCAGTTATATATGAACCATCAGATAATATCGTAGACGATTTATCATCAAAATTGATACTAATTACATTCCCATCTAATAATCCAGATTTAGTAACTAAAGCTATTGAATTTGATTTGATTTGAATTTTACCCTGTACTAATATCTTCACTAAAATACTATCAGTTTTTAGCATGTCTGGCATTGAAATTTCTTCAATTTGACCCACTTTAAAACCATTTACAAATACTGCAGTAGAAGTTACCAACCCTTCAACATTATTATAAATTACATAATAGGTATTGTAAGTAGAAAAGAGTTTTTTTCCTCTTAAAAAATTGTAACCAAAATACAATAATGTTATTGCAACTGCAACAAACAATCCAACCTTAGCTTCTTTAGTTATTTTCACAAAAATTTATTATAATAATTATTGGGCAAAAGTATTGTTTTTTAGGCAAAATAATGCATGTTTTTTTATCAAATAAAGTTTACCTCAATGTTAATTTAATCATTACTTACTTTGACTTGAACATTTTCAATTGATTGTTTAAAATCAACCAAAGAATATTTTATATTATCAGTAATTTTATCAACACCCTCATCGCTTGTTAATAAAATTCTGTCATTTTTATTTGATAAAAATCCTGTTTCAATGAGTATGCTTGGCATTTTTGTTTTCCATAGCACTACAAATCCTGCTTGTTTTACGCCCCTACTGGAGTTTACTTTGTTTTTAACAAAATATTTTTCAATTCTTGAAGCCAAATCTATGCTTTTATCTAAGTATGCATTTTGGTGTAACGACAGAATAATATGAGTTTCAGGTGAGTTAGGATCAAAACCTTCGTAACGCTCTTCATAATTTTTTTCCATTAAAATAACGTCATTTTCCCTAATTGAAACTTCTAAATTACTTTCGGCTTTATGTAAGCCCATTGCAAATGTTTCAGTACCACTAACTTCAGTATTTTTATTTGCATTGCAATGAATAGAAATAAATAAATCTGCTTGATTTCTGTTTGCAATATTTGCCCTGTCCCAAAGTGTTACAAACTCATCTGTTTTTCTTGTAAAAATTACTTTTACATCAGAAAGTTCTTCACTTATTTTTTTACCTAACTCTAAAGCAATTTTTAAAGTAACTTCTTTTTCTTTTGCTCCACCATACTGACAACCAGGATCATGTCCACCATGACCAGCATCTATTACAATGGTTTTTATTTGACGTTTGTTCAAAGCTGGTAAAGCTGCATTGATAGATATCAACAGTACCAATATTGGCATGAAATTTTCAATCTTAGCGAATTTGCCAATATTAATTAGTTTTGCAAACCTCAATAATGAATTATAAATTTTCATATCATTTGTTTTTTAACAGCCAAATTCCTTTAACTAGTTGTTTAAAGTATTTGGCTATTTTGTTTATTTGCAGTTTTTTAAATGTTAATTTTATTGCTGCTCAGCAAAGTAAAGGTAAAAAAATTGATTCCAATGGCTCTGTCGCAATTCAAAAAAATAATAAAGACACAACTATCAGAATATCAATACCATTATTTTCGGATTCTAGTACCACCACCAATAATAACAATACTTTAAATAACGACAGTATAATTAAAGCTAATTTTAGTTATTTACCAAGGAAAAATTCTGCTATTAAAAGTATTGTTAAATATAATGCCAAAGACTCCATTGTATTTATTGATTCAGTGCGAACCTTTGATTTATATAGTGAAGCCAAAGTATTGTATGAAGACTTAAATAACAGTTCCGAACGCATCACAATAGACCTCAATAGGAATACAATCTCTAGTTTAGGAAAAATGGACAGTTTAGGAACTATTATAGGTGCGCCAGATTTTAAACAAGGAGAAAATAGTTATAAAGCTGTAAAAATCACTTATAATTTTGTAACTAAAAAAGGGTATTTAAAAGAATTTAAAACCAAAGAAGGCGATGGATATGTGAAAGGAACCAATGTAAAACGCGATCCTGAAAATAATTTTTATATAGATGGTGCCTATTATACCACCTGCGATGCGGAACATCCACATTTTTATATTGGCTCTAAAAAAATAAAAGTGGTTCCTGGTAAAAAATTAATAACTGGTCCTGCAAATTTTGTTATTGAGGGTATTCAAACACCCTTGTTTTTACCTTTTGGAATATTTCCTTTAAAACGTGGTCAACAATCGGGAGTAATTATTCCACAATATGGCATAGATGCGCAACGCGGGCCTAATATTCGTCAAGGTGGGTATTATTTAGGATTAGGGGAGAAAATGGATTTAACGCTGCTTGGAGATATTTACACTAATTTAAGTTGGACTTTAAATGTAAAATCTAATTACAGCAATAGGTATCGATTTAATGGTGGTGTAAATATTTTATTTGGAAATAATAAATTTGGAAACCCTGATGACGCAAGTTATTACGAACAAGGTACTTATTCCATTGGTTGGAATCACGCTATGGATGGACGAGCAAGGCCATTTACCACTTTTAGTGCAAGTGTAAATTTTGTAAGTTCAAATTATTATGCTCAAAATGCGTTAAGAAGTGCTACCCAATTTAATTCCACTTCCCAATCTAGTATTTCTTTTTCTAGGGGATTTAAAAATGGTAAATATAATTTGTCGTCATCGGCCAATGTTACTCAAAATTTGCAAACCAGAACATTGTCAGCTACTTTACCAAGTGTAAATTTTACAGTTGCTGCTTTTAATCCTTTTAAACCTAAAAGCAAACCACAATCTGAATATTGGTATGAAAAAATTAATATGAGTTACAGCGCAGCATTCAGTAATTCATTTACTGCCATTGACAGTATTTTATTTAAACAAAGAAACGATGTAAATTGGGGCAAGTATATTGACACTACTTTTAAATATGGAATTACCCATGCAATTCCTATCAATACTTCTTTTAAATTATTTAAGTTTTATGTATTAAGTGTAAGCGCTAGTTATAAAGAAACCTGGGCGCCAACAACTGTTAGAAAAGAATTTATAAATAATGCGGTTCAAACAAAAACAGTAAGTGAATTTGGAAGGTGGTTTTCATTTAATACGGGTGCTTCATTAAGTACAAAATGGTATGGAATGTTAACGTTTAAAAAAGGTAAAGTAGCCGCAATTAGGCATGTAGCTGATCCCAATTTAGGTTTTAGTTATACGCCAGATTTTAGTGATAATATGTGGGGCTTTTACCGAGATGTTCAAGCTGATAGTACTGGTAAAATGATGAAATATTCCATTTTTGAAAGTAGTTATGGTGGTTCTCCAGGGCAAGGTAAACAAGGAAATATAACTTTTGGATTAAATAATAATTTAGAAATGAAAATCAGAACAGGTAAAGATACTGCCATGAAAGAAACAAAAATTAAGCTACTTGAAAGTTTAAGTTTTGGTGGTGCTTATAATATTTTTGCCGATTCATTAAATCTATCAAATATTTCAATAAGTGGGCGTACAACTTTATTCAAAACATTGGCTATAAATGCTTATGCAACTTTAGATCCATATCAAAATATCATAGTCACTCAAAATAATTATAGTAGAATTCAAAGGGTAAATCAGTATTACTTTAACAATGATGGAACTTTTGGGAAAATTACCAATGCAAATTTGAACTTTGGATACGGTTTTTCACAAACTACTTTTGAAGGAAAGAAAAAGAAAAAAGAAGACCGTAAAAAAGAAAGTGAAAAATGGGGTTATATGGCCTACGATTTACCCTGGTCACTTAATTTAAATTATGCCATTAGTTACCAGGCTAATGATTATAAGGATTTAACAAAATCAGCATATATTCAAACATTAGGTTTTAGTGGAAATGTAACCTTAACAAAAAGTTGGTCATTAGGTTATTCATCAGGTTACGATTTTGTAAACAAAAAAATTGCAAGTTTATTTCTTGACTTAAAACGTGACTTACATTGTTGGGTATTTACTTTCAGTTGGAGTCCAATTGCTCCTGGAGGATTTTCATTCTTTAACTTTCAAATCAATCCAAAATCAGATGTAATGAAAGAATTAAAATTACCAAAACGCAAAGATTATTTTGACAATAGAAATTACTAATTTCTAATAAAACAACAATGATTTATTTTGTTAAATAAGTTATTGAATTAAATTCTAATGTCTAATTACAAAAAAAGCTTCTTGATTACTCAAGAAGCTTTTATAAAATGGGGTGGAATATGGGGCTCGAACCCACGACCTCCTGAACCACAATCAGGCGCTCTAACCGACTGAGCTAAAACCACCATTTTAATTAAACCACAAATCAAATTTCTTCGTTTTGTTGGGTTGCAAATGTAAGTTTATTTGAAAATAAAACAACACAATTTTAAAAGAATATTTCAAACTATTGGTAATTAAATATTTCATGTAAAAACTTGTCAAATATTAAACAAAAAAGCCATTGGAAATTTATTTATCCAATGGCTTTTTATATTTGAATTTGTAGAGATATTGCATGCAACGTCTCTATATTTCGAATTTAATTAGACGTAGATTGTTTTGCACGCTTTCTATCATTTTCGTTTAATTGTACTTTACGTAAACGCAATGATTTAGGAGTAATTTCTACGTACTCATCAGCTTGTATATATTCCATACATTCTTCTAATGAGAAATTGATTTTTGGAGCCATTCTAGCTTTATCATCAGTTCCTGAAGCACGCATATTTGTTAATTTTTTCTCCTTAGTAATGTTTACAACTAAATCATCTTGACGGTTATTTTCGCCAATAATCATTCCCATGTATATTTCATCACCAGCTTCCACAAAGAAGTTTCCACGGTCTTGTAATTTATCTATAGAATAAGCAATAGCAGTTCCTTGTTCTCCGCTAATCATAACGCCTGCCATTCGGCTAGGTATAACACCTTTCCAAGGCTCAAATGCTTTGAAACGATGTGCCATAATAGCCTCACCAGCTGTAGCTGTTAGAACATTATTACGTAAACCAATGATACCACGTGAAGGAATTTCGAATTCTAAATGAATTAAATCGCCTTTAGGTTCCATAATTAACATATCTCCTTTACGTTGGCTTACTAATTCAATAACTTTACCTGAAACTTCCAAAGGAACGTCAACAGTTAAAATTTCCATTGGCTCACATTTTACACCATCAATTTCTTTTACAATAACTTGTGGTTGTCCAACTTGTAATTCGTAACCTTCACGTCTCATGGTTTCAATTAAAACCGATAAATGTAAAATACCACGGCCAAAAACTAAATAAGAATCTGCTTGTCCAGTTTCTTCAACTCTTAAAGCTAAGTTTTTCTCTAATTCTTTGAATAAACGATCACGTAAATGGCGAGAAGTAACAAATTTACCATCTTTACCAAAGAAGGGTGAATTGTTAATACAGAACAACATGTTCATTGTTGGTTCGTCAATATTAATTGGAATTAACCCTTCAGGATTTTCAAAATCAGCAACAGTATCGCCAATTTCAAAACCTTCAATACCCATAATCGCACAAATATCGCCAGCAAAAGCTTCTTCCACTTTTAATTTACCTAAACCTTCAAAAGTATATAATTCTTTAACACGAGATTTTTGAATAGAACCATCGCGTTTTACTAAACTAATAGGTTGGTTTACTTTAATATTTCCACGTAAAATACGCCCAATAGCAATCCTTCCTGTAAATGAAGAATAATCTAATGAAGTAATTTGCATTTGTAAATTACCTATTTCTACGTGTGGTTCTGGTATTTCTGTGATAATATCATCTAATAATGTGGTGAAATCAGTAGTTGGATTCTTCCAATCTCTACCCATCCAACCCATTTTAGAACTACCATATAATGTATGGAAATTTAATTGTTCTTCTGTTGCATCTAAGTTAAAAAACAAATCAAAAACAGCATCATGTATTTCATCAGGACGACAGTTTGGTTTATCAACTTTATTAATAACAACTATAGCTCTTTTTCCTAAAGCCAATGCTTTTTGTAATACGAAACGAGTTTGAGGCATTGGACCTTCAAATGCATCTACTAATAAAAGTACACCATCGGCCATGTTCAAAACGCGTTCTACTTCACCACCAAAATCCGCGTGACCGGGGGTATCAATGATATTTATTTTATAACCTTTGTATTGAACAGAAATATTTTTTGCAAGAATTGTAATACCGCGTTCACGCTCTAAATCGTTGTTATCTAGTATTAAATCTCCTTTTTCTTGGTTTTCGCGGAAAAGTTGTGTTTGGTGTAAAATTTTATCAACCAATGTAGTTTTCCCGTGATCTACGTGGGCAATAATAGCTATGTTTCTGATTTTTTGCATGTAAAGTCTTTTTTAAAAGGGTGCAAAAGTATGCAATTTAAATTAATAAAAAAAGGTTTCGTCAGTTTCTTAATGATTTAACAACAAAAAGAAATTATAATTTCACTTTTATTCATATTATTCAACTCTTTCCAATGGTTTAAGCATTAAAAATTTAAACTTATATCATGTAATAAAATTTATATTCAGCATTACTTTTGTAATTGTAAATTTAATAAAATAATAATTTTATGAGAAAATACGTAAGTGCTGAAGAAGCTGTTTCAATCATTCAATCAGGCGATAGAGTGTTTTTACATGGAAGTGCTGCTACACCCATTTTTTTAATAAATAAATTACTAGAAAGATATAAGGAATTAAGAGAAGTAGAATTAGTAAGTATTAGTACATTTGGTGATATTGATTTTGGAAATGTAAAGTATAAAGATAGTTTTTATATCAATTCACTTTTTGTTTCTTCAAATACACGAGAGGCTGTAAATAGTTCTCAAGGTGATTATATTCCAATTTTTTTAAGTGAAATTCCAATTTTATTTAGAGAGAAATATTTACCTTTAGATGTTGCCATTATTCATGTTTCACCGCCTGATATTCATGGTTTTTGTTCACTTGGAACTTCAGTAGATGTGGCAAAAGCTGCGGTAGAAACTGCTCAAATTATTATAGCTCAAGTAAATCCCAATATGCCTCGTGTGCATGGTGCTGGCTTTGTTCATGAAAGCAAAATAAATAAAATGGTTTGGGTTGATGATGAATTACCTGAGGTAAATTACAGTAAAAGTATTTCTCCTGCAGTTGAAAAAATAGGTGAAATTATAGCTGGTTTGGTAGAAGACGGTGCAACTTTACAATTAGGAATTGGTGGAATTCCAGATGCAGTGTTACGTAAATTATCCAATCATAAAAATTTGGGAATTCATACTGAAATGTTTTCTGATGGCGTGCTTCCTTTAATTGAAAGTGGTGTGATCAATAACAGTATGAAAAAAATTATTAAAGGCAGAATTGTAACTGGATTTATGGTAGGAACCAAAAAATTATATGACTTTGCTAACGATAATCAACTAATTAGTGCATTGGATATTTCGTGGGTAAATGATACAGCAAATATTCGTCAAAATCCGAAAGCTACTTGTATCAATAGTGCCATAGAAATTGATATAACGGGTCAAGTTTGCGCTGATTCAATGGGAACTTACCAATATTCGGGAATTGGTGGTCAAATGGATTTTATAAGAGGAGCGTCATTATCGGCAGGAGGGAAGCCAATTATTGCTTTGCCTTCTACTACATCAAAAGGATTATCTCGTATAGTATCAAGTTTACAACCTGGTGCTGGTGTAGTAACCACACGCGGACATATACATTGGGTGGTTACAGAATATGGTGCAATAAATTTGTTTGGAAAAAATTTACAACAACGCGCTTTTGAATTAATTAAATTAGCTCATCCTGACCATAGAGAAGAATTAGAAAAAGCATATTACCAAAGATTTTGTTCGTAAAACAAAATTTCTTTGACATGCAATTCAAACTTTAAGCAAATATTCCTTTTATTTGCAGCAAATAACAAAACAAAAATTAATAATGAGTTACGATTTAGTAGTAATAGGTAGTGGTCCTGGAGGATATGTAGCTGCCATCAGAGCAAGTCAGTTAGGTTTAAAAACTGCAATTATAGAAAAAGCTGAAATGGGTGGTGTTTGTTTAAATTGGGGTTGTATTCCAACTAAAGCTTTGCTTAAATCGGCTCAAGTTTTTGAATATATTAAGCATGCTGCCGATTATGGAATTAATGTTCAAGGTGCTGAACACGATTTTGGTGCAGTGGTAAAACGTAGCCGTGGTGTTGCCGATAACATGAGCAAAGGCATTGCATTTTTAATGAAAAAAAATAAAATTGAAATTATTGCTGGACACGGAAAATTATTAGCTGCAGGTAAATTAGAAGTTACTGATGCTACTGGTGCTAAAAAAACAGTGGAATCAAAACATATCATTTTGGCAACAGGCGCACGCAGCCGTGAATTACCAAATATAAAAATTGACAATAAAAAAGTATTGGGTTACCGCGATGCAATGGTATTGCCTACGCAACCAAAAACCATGTTGGTAATGGGAAGTGGTGCTATTGGATGTGAGTTTGCCTATTTTTATAATAGCATGGGTACTAAAGTTACCATTGTAGAATTTTTACCAACTATATTACCTGTTGAAGATGAAGATTCAAGCAAAGAAGTAACCAAAGCATTTAAAAAATCAGGCATTGAAATTTTAACTTCTGCCTCGGTAGAAAAAGTAGATGCAAGTGGTGAAGGGTGCAAAGTAACTATTAAAACAGCGGAAGGTATGAAGGAAATGCAAGTAGATGTAGTGCTTTCAGCTGTTGGAATTCAAACTAATTTAGAAAATTTAGGTTTAGAAACTTTAGGTGTTAAAACCGATAAAGGTAAAGTTTTGGTAGATGATTATTACCAAACCAATGTTAAAGGTGTTTATGCCATTGGCGATATTGTCAAAGGTCAAGCTTTGGCGCATGTAGCAAGTGCTGAAGGTATTATTTGTGTAGAAAAAATTGCAGGGCATCATCCTGAACCTTTAAACTATAATAATATTCCTGGCTGTACTTATAGTTCGCCAGAAGTAGCCTCAGTTGGATATACTGAAAAAGCTGCTAAAGAAGCTGGTTACGAATTAAAAATTGGAAAATTCCCTTTCAGCGCAAGTGGTAAAGCAAGTGCTGGTGGCGTAAAAGAGGGTTTTGTAAAAGTTATTTTTGATGCTAAATATGGTGAGTTTTTAGGTGCTCACATGGTTGGTGCTAATGTAACTGAAATGATTGCTGAAGTAGTGGTAGCGCGTAAGTTAGAAACTACTGGAATGGAAATTATTAAATCGGTTCATCCACATCCAACCATGAGCGAAGCCATTATGGAAGCTGCCGCTCAAGCTTATGGTGAGTGTATTCATTTGTAGGAAGTTTTAAGTTATAAGTTTTAAGTGTTAAGTTTGTCCATGGTTGGTGTCCTCACCAATCACTAAAAACAGATTGTTAGTGCCAATAGTCATTGGTAAACAAATAGGACGAAGAAATAAAAAATAATACAAAAAAGGCTTCGATTGAAGCCTTTTTTGTATTAAATATATAAAAATGATGATAGTAGGAATTATTCCAGCAAGGTACGAAAGTTCACGTTTTCCAGGAAAACCATTGATCAATATTGATGGTAAAACCATGATTCAGCGTGTGTATGAGCAAGCAAGTAAAGCCAATTCTTTGACTCACGTTATTGTGGCAACCGATGATGAAAGAATTTATAAGCATGTAGAAAGTTTTGGTGGCAAAGCAGTTTATACAAAAAAAGACCATCCAAGCGGAACCGATAGAAGTTTTGAAGCACTTAAAAATGCTGGATTTGATGCGCAATATATCATCAATATTCAGGGCGATGAACCTTTTATTGACCCAAGTCAAATAGAATTATTAGCAGCTTTGTGCGATGGAAAAACAGAGTTAGCTACTTTAATGATAAAAGTAGATAATCAAGAAGTTTTATTTGACAAAGGTGAAGTAAAAATTACTTTAAATAACCAAAACGAAGCACTGTATTTTAGTCGCATGGTTATTCCATATATCAAAGGAGTTCCTCAATCTGACTGGCATTTACACCACAATTATTACCGCCATGTAGGCATGTATGCTTACCGCAATGATATTTTGGAAGCTGTTTGTAAACTATCTCCTTCCAGTTTAGAAATTGCTGAATCATTAGAACAATTACGTTGGTTGGAAAATGGTTTTAAAATAAAATGTGCCATAACTGAACACGATAGTCATTGCATTGACACTCCTGAAGATGTAGAGAAAGTTTTGCGTTTGATCGGGAATGGACGATAGACGATGGACGATAGTTAATAGACCACAGACAATTGTAATGGCCGATAGATAATTATCAATAACTTTGCATAAAAAAAGCCATGAATTTTAATTTAATTCATGGCTTTTTTTTATACAAATAATATTTTATTCAAAGGTAAAACTCACCGTCATGGTGCCATATTGTTCTTCTGGTCCATCTGCTTTTGGTGAAAATTTAGTTGATAATGCAGCATTCTTTGCTTCACGTAATTTATCGGCATTCAAAGTGGTAGTTCCCCTTGCGCCCGGCTCTGCTTTTATTACATTTCCGGCTCTATCCACAGTAATATTTACAACCACAATTCCAACATCTTTAGAGTTAGCAGAAATGTTTGGCTTTTTAGCAACTCTTCTACCTGTTAAGCTATATTTTACTCCACCACCATCAGGTCCAGAACCAGTTCCAGTTCCTTCATTTCCAGTTCCAGTTCCTCCAATTACACCATCAGGTTTCCCATCAGGATTTCCTTCATTTCCCGGTTCAGCTCCACTTCCATGTCCACCGTCATCGCCTGAATTTGATTTCTTTCTAAATAATGAATGCACATCGGCTTTTCTAGGAAGTACTATTTCATCTTTTGGTCTTTCAATGGGTGGTGTAATAATTGGTTTTGCCACTTTTTTATCATCTGCTTTTTTGGCTATAACATTTACTTCATCTGTGCTTTGGCTTAATTCCTCAGGAGCAGGTTCACTTTTTATTTCAGTATATGTTTCGTTAGGTTGTGGGTTTTCAACAGGAGTTTCGCTAGGTCCGCCCATATTTTCTTCCCCTAAAATCATGGAAGTTCCGCCATCGGCCCAAGGTGGATTAGGAGGTGTAAGCACAAAAAAGTAGAGTAATAAAAATATAATACCATGAATAAAAACAGTCCCAGCTAGCCCAAACCAATTGTGATGATTGTTTTCATGTTGTAAATAGTATGCTTGATTCTGTTGCATATGTTAATATTTATAAATATAAAGATTGAATTTTTCTTTACTAACAAATGTATTAACGAAAAAGGTTTGTTTTTTATTTATTAGTAAACAATTTTATTAAATGTGTATGCTAATAAGAACTATTATTTGAAACCGGATTTTATTTTCCCCTGCCTTGAATAATGATAAGCGCGGTGTAAATGAGAATTCTAAAATCAATGGCAATGGAACGATTCTCAATGTAAAGAATGTCAAATTGAAGGCGTTCAACCATTTGTTCTATATTTTCGGCATAACCGTATTTTACCATTCCCCAACTTGAAATTCCTGGTTTTACACGTTGTAAATGTTTGTAATGCGGTGCTATTTTTACTATTTGGTCTATAAAAAATTTCCTTTCAGGTCTTGGTCCTACCAAGCTCATTTCACCTATCAAAACATTGTAAAATTGAGGAATTTCATCCAATCTATATTTACGAATAAAAACACCAAAAGGTGTGCGTCTTGCATCGGTTGTACTTGAAAGTGCAGGACCTTCTTGTTCTGCATTATTATACATGCTTCTAAACTTTAATATATGAAAAGGTTTGCCTTTATAACCAATTCTTATTTGCTTAAATAAAATAGTACCAGGACTGCTCATTTTTACACCAATAGCCACTAATATAAAAATAGGGGAGAGGATGAATAAAACTAAAACTGAAATGCCAATATCCATTCCTCGTTTTATAAATTTTTGCCACTGTGGCATTACATCTTGATTAATTTCAATGAGTGCAGTTCCAACTACGTTTTCTAGTTTTACAGAACCGCTACGCATGTCGTAAGTATCAGGAATAATGCGTAACACCACGTTTTCATCTTCTAATAAATCAGTAATAAAATTAAGTTCTTTGTGGTTATTGCTTTCTACGCCAATGATTATTTCTTCAATTTCCAGTTCTGAAATTAATTTCGATAAATCTTTATAATAGCCTAAAAATGGCAAGCTATTCAATAGTTTATGATCGTCAATAATACTTTCGTCAATGCCAACATAACCTTTAATTAAAAATCCTTGTGCGTTTGTTTTTTCATTCAACTCCTTAACTAAAGCAAATGTTTTTTCATTATTTCCAATCACAAGTGTATTGAAACCAAGAATTTTTTTCCTGAGTTTTTTGATGATATATGATGCGAAAATTAATCGTTCTGTAATTGTTAATGAAAAATGAAGTATAAATAATACAAAAGTAGTCGTGTAATAAACTTGATAATTTACCACCGCATCGTCTAATAATAAGGCAAAAAATAAAAGTATTACACCTAAGATTGCAATGCTGAATGTTTTTGAAACTTCTTTTAAACGTGATTTACGCCAAACGTCTTTGTAATTTCCTGCTAAAAAATAAAGAAATACCCAAAACAATGGCACATAAAGCAATCCTAAATAAAAGTTTTTATCTAAAACCACATTCATTTTTCCATATAATGCAGTTTCTATAAACAGTTTTCTGTAGGCAAAAAACATAGACCATGCTATTGCAGCTGCCAAAGCATCTAACAAAACTAGGATTACTAAATATATTTTTCTACTACTTTTCAAAAATGTACTAATTTTATATTGTCAAGAAATAAATGGGTATTATCTATTAATGGTTCTCCACTTTTTTGCACTTCAAAATATATTTGAAATTTTGTTCCAGTGCCATTTTTAGCAATTTCAGTTCCTATATCTAAGGCCAAATCCAAGTATAATTTTCTCCACTTTCCATTGGTTGAATTTGCTAAGTAAACCGATGTACCTTTAGACTCTTTTCCATTATTATAAATTGGATTGATACCAATAGAAAAAGCGCCATTACATTTATAATCTACTTCTAAATAAATAGGAATATTATTAGCAGGTAAATTACTTAATTCTTTAGAAACATAAAATAATTGATAAGTAGAATCTGCCAATATAAATTTTGCACTATTATTATTTATTTTCCATGCATCTAAGTCGTTTACCTTAGCAATACTATCACCGTTTTTAGGATTATTAATGGAAAAAAAACTAGAATTTCCATCAAAATCTTGTATCAATGGAAACTTACAATTTGGCAAATAAGAAACCGTTGGAGAAATGGTATCACTACCCAAATCATTTAAAGGTAATATGGTGTCATAATCAGTAAAAATTGGATATAATAAACGTTGGTCATCTTGTCCACTACGTTTAACGCCTGCCCTTAATTTAATATTATGCTTGTCTTTTTCAGTTATTGGAATATAAGTTGGCAAACCAAATGAGCCTTTAAATTCATTGTTTTGAAATAGCCATACATCTACAATGTCTTCACTTGTATCACCTTGAGTTAATAAATTGGTATTTAATTTAAATTCTTTCACGTAAATATATGAAGGAATGGTTGATTTTTCAACGGTACAAGCCATTGCCAAAAGCAACAACAATAATAGAAAATGATGTTTTTGAAACTTAAACATATATGGGCAAATGTACTATAAAACCTTAAAAAGCCTAAAGTGAAAAGCTAATAATTAATATCATTGTCAAATGTTTATACTAATAAGTTGCTTAAAACCCTAACTAACGCTTATGTTTTTGTAAATCTGCTATAATTCTATGAGCTACTTCTATGGCTTGATAATTATCGTAATAGGTGCGTAATCGCAATGATTGGTGCGTTATATTTTGTGCAAAATGTTCCAACTCACGTTTAATCATTTCATTGGTGTTTTTACCAGAATTCCTTAAAATTTGTTCTTCTTGTGCTTCATTTATTTCATCGCTCGAATTAAGTAATGAAATTCTGAAATTTGTTAAATCAAATCCGTAAGTTTTATTTTTCTGGAAAAATCTGATTTTATTTCGTTGTTCCGATTTAAAACTTCCCCCCACCATATTATATACACAACCATTGTCAAATTCTAAACGAACATTTATAAAATCAACAGTGTCACTGTGCATGCAAGCAGCAGTTGTTCTAACTTTTAAAACATTAGCTTTTACTATATTCAAAACTAATTCTAATTCATTTAACAATAAATCAAAAACTAAATCTTCGGGTGAAAGATTAATTACATGTTGGTCAAATTTTGAAGACTCAATATATAATGGATTATTTAAAAGTTTTTTTAGTAATTGAAAATTAGGGTGAAATCTTTCGTACCTACTCACATGTAATTGAATATTCGCTTCGTAAGCAAGGTTTGCTAATTCTTTGGCTTCATCTAAGTTTTCGCTCAGTACTTTATCTACAAAAACGTGTCTGCAACTTTCAATGGCTTTTAGTGCATATTTATAATGTGTACCAACAGGTGAAAGTATATCAATGGCTTGTGTATTTGCTAGTAAATCAGCATAGGAGTCAAATTTTTTCAGACCAAAAGTATTGCTAATGTATTCGCTACTTTGCTCATCATGGTCGTAAAAACCAACCAATCTAAAGTCTTTTATTTCTAAAATCTTTTCAATATGTTTTTTACTAAGTTCGTTAGCTCCTGCTATGCCAATTTGAATCATTGTTTAACTGATTAAGTTTGATAGTTTGATTATTTAAATCAAAAACAAAACTAAGGGCAAATGGCATTCATATTTTTTTTTGCGGCTTCAAACTGTAAACAGCGACATTGTTTTAAACCTCTAAATTGAACACTTTATGCAAATTAGGCTATTTGTGTATAGTACTTTGAAATGTTCACACCCTAAATGTTTTTATTTTAAAATTAGTAAATGCCATTATCAATTGCTTCCTTATTTTGCAAAGCAATAATGGAAGATACTTATAAAGATAGAGGCGCCCGAAAGCGATTAATACAAGAACTGCGAACCAAAGGAATTGTGGATGAAAAGGTATTAACAGCCATGTTGAAAATTCCACGCCATTTCTTTATTCAATCTGAATTTAGATCACATGCTTACCAAGACAAAGCTTTTAAAATAGATGCAGGTCAAACCATTAGTCAGCCTTATACTGTAGCATATCAAACGCAACTTCTACAAATAGAACCAGGCGATAAAGTATTAGAAGTTGGAACCGGTTCCGCTTATCAATCAATTATTTTATTAGAATTGGGAGTAAATTTATTTACCATTGAAAGACAAGAAGAGCTGTTTAAGAAAGCACATGCACGCATTTCAAAATTTGGATACAAAGCAACTTGCATTTTGGGTGATGGCAGCAAAGGTTATATTGAAGCGGCTCCTTACGATAAAATTATTGTAACTGCTGGTGCGCCAGTTTTGCCTGATTCATTAATCAATCAATTGAAAGTGGGTGGAATATTAATTATTCCCATTGGAGATAGTAAAATTCAAAAAATGCACAGCATTGTTAAAACATCGGCAACCACTTTTGAAGAAATAACTTTAGAAAATTTCAAATTTGTACCTTTAATAGGTGAACAAGCTTGGTAGTTTTTTGATTTGTGAAATGTGATTTTTGATATATGAAAAAACAGTACTACAGATAGCTTTTGGTATGACGGACATTGAACTTGTCGAAATGTTATTTACTTAATTAAACTCCATTAATTTATTAATTTTAATAGATGAAATATAAAGGATGTAAAATATTATTATTATTATTATTAAATTTTTACGCCTAAAAAACGTACACGATTTAGATGCGTGCGATTATCTTAAAAGAAAAACCCCGAAGGGGTTTAAAATGAATAGCCCCGAATGGAATTCGGGGTATAATACAAGTACAAACCCAACGAAAACCCTAAAATATTTGCGCAAAGCCGGAGGCTTTGCGCAAATATTTTAGGGTTTTCGTATTATGATTTCCTTAATTTTTTCAACGGTTTAAAACCCGTTGCTATAAATATTTCGTTCCTACGGAACTCACCAATAAAAAGACGAATATAAAATTGATAATGAGCATGCAATGTAATAAACAAAATAACAAACATAACTTCATTATTACTGCTATTTTGCAAAACTCTATACGAAAATACCCAAAACAAAAAAGGCGTTTGTTAATTAAAACAAACGCCTTTTTTGTATTATAAATTTAGGATTATGCTTCTAAATCTTGAATATCTAACATACCAATTGGCTTGCCATTATCAGTTACTAAAATAGTATCTACTTTAGTTGATTTAAATAAGCCTGCAGCAACATTCAACAAAGCATCAGACTCAATTGAAATAGCAGCATTATAAGTAAAATCACCCATTGTTTTATTTAAAACATCTCTACCGTCAGCTATTAGTTTTCTACGTAAATCACCGTCAGTGAAAACACCTTTTAAACTTCCGTCAGCATTAGTAATGGTAATAGCACCAAAACCATATTCAGTCATTTTTACAATAGCTTCAGCTAAATTAGTATCAGCAGAAACAATAGGATTTACACCATTCAAAGCCTCTTTAACTTTTACAGTCATTAAACGAGTATCCTGAATAAATTGGTCTGTTCCAACAGTTGTAAAATGATTTTCGGTTAACTGCTTCATTATTTTTAAAGGAACAGTAATGGTGTGAACGCCTAAGTTTAGCGCATTTCTAATATGCTCCATGGTTCTTACCGATGAGAACATTACTTTGGTATCATAACCATAATGATCAACAGCATCAATTATTTGTGCTACTAAATCTAAAGCATCATGCCCTTGGTCTTGCAAACGACCAACTAATGGACAAACATAAGTTGCGCCAGCTTGCATAGCCATGTAAGCTTGTTGTAAGGTATAAACCAAATGTACATTTACCAACATTCCTTCATTGCGTAACATGCGGCAAGCACGAACACCTTCTAACGAAACAGGAATTTTGAAAACAGTTTTTTTAATATCTAAACCTAAGTCTAATTGGCGTTGTGCTTCTTTTAAAATATCTTCTGCAGTATCTCCCAATGCTTCAATTTGAAGTACTGGAACAATTTTCGACAGTTTTACAATCATACCATCTATGTCGGTAATACCTTCACGTTGCATAAAAGTTGGAGTGGTAGTTAAACCATTCAAAAACCCTAATTTAAAGGCTTCTTCAATCTCTTTAAGATTGGCTGAATCTAAATATAATTCCATTGATTATTAGTTTGTTTGTTTAATTTTTT
Organism: Bacteroidota bacterium; assembly: GCA_947453415.1. Lineage (GTDB taxonomy): Bacteria > Bacteroidota > Bacteroidia > UKL13-3 > UKL13-3 > JAAFJM01. The sequence goes on from CANGGG010000008.1 coordinate 55,175, forward strand.
GATTGGCAATATTATTAATTTTATTAAATAAATAATATTTATATTTTATGCTAAATGAATTTGATATCTATAAAAATCTTTTCACTAAAAAATCCATTTACTAATTCGTAAATGGATTTTTTGTAATTTTAATTTATAAATATTAAACCGATTTTGGTCTATAAGTTGTTTTTGAAGCACCAGCGCCTTTACTATTGGTTTTAGGTGCGGTGTTTTTAGGAGCGATGGTTTTTGGAGTAGCAGTTTTCTTTGCAGCTACTTTTTTTGGTTTCTCCTCTTTCGTTTCTGATTCTTCATTTTCATCTGAAACAGTATTTTCATCTTTTTCCGCTGTTACTAAATTAGCAAAATCAACAATTCCAATTAAGGCATTGTACCAAGTAAAAAACTTTTTGATATCGCTATCATATACTCTTTCACTGTCTAATTGAATTAAATCAACTAAAAATTTACGTTGTAATTTCGCATCATCTTTTGCAGTTGGTACATTTCCCGCTGCATGTGCTTTTTGAAGTATCTCCGATAATTTAATATCGCCATCTATTGCATACATACTAATGTCTTCCAATATACTTACTCTGTCTTGATAACCAGTTGCAAATTTTTTATTAGCACCAATTGTTTCTAAAATCAATCCGTTTTTTGTACGACCAATAATTTTGTGTAATCCACTTTGGCCTGATACTGCTACAATATCTTTTAATTCCATTAAATCTTTAAGTTTTTATTATTGTGCGAAAGTATCATATTATTTTAGAATAGGCACATATTATAGCAGGTAAATTTTTTATGACAATTTTCAGTTGTATAAAATGCTGTAAGCAATTGCATTGCATTTTCATACAAAATTATTTAGATAATTATTTTTACAAAACGTTTTTTTTACTATCATTGCAGCCCAATTAACTGCCCGGATGGCGGAATTGGTAGACGCACTAGTCTCAAACACTAGCGAGTAATCGTGCCGGTTCGACTCCGGCTCCGGGTACATTTAAAAGCTTGTAAATTTATTTTACAAGCTTTTTTTATGCAATTATATTAGCTTTTGATTTTGTATTTTAACAAGTAAAATCCGAAAAATACGAATATTTGCTTAAGCAAACCCCAAATGATTTTGCCCTTGTTTGGTGTTAATACCAACTTTTTTTGTTAAAACAATATTTCCAATTGTAAGATGAAATTTAATTTTACAGCCATAATATTAGATAATAATGCTATGGATTAGTTAAACATCATTCATTGGATATTTACAAAAGTACTCAACCTTATTAAAAAGTATGAAAGGCTTATTTTAACAAATTAGTTGATTCCAATATCAAGTTATTTTAAAGAATATGCATGCAATTTCCTAAGCCCTTTGCATTGTATTGACCTTATGCCACCGATAGCAGCGTTAGCCTAACTTGTTTCACATATTCCGAGGGTGTTAAACCTGTTTTGCTTTTAAAAATTCTAAAAAACGATGCAGTAGATTGAAATCCAGAAGAAAGTTGGATTTTGTCAATATCAATCTTTTTTGTATTTTCAATTGCTGCATGAATCATTGATTTAACATGATTCACCCGGTAATCATTTACTAAACTTCGAAAATTATCTTCAGTATTTGATTTAATTGCATAATACAAATATTTTTTATTAGTGCCCAATTCTTTGATTAAATCATCTAATGTGAGCTCTGGATTCAAATATAATTTTTGGGTTTCCAGTAATTCTCTCAATTCAAAATAAAGGTTTGAATAGTTTCCTAAATTAGATTCAATATTTAAATTACTTGTATTAATAGGTACTTCAGTAATTTCAGGCGTTTTAACAGCGGGTTGATTCACAAATTCTTCAGGGGTGCCATTTAAATTATTTTCTATTGCATCAGCTTGGTCAATTAAATTTAATTGGGTCAATTTTTCAGTTTTTTTGCGCCAATCAAGCCATCCTTTTATTGAATTAATCTCTTTATCATAATTTTCAATATTTTTAAAAATTATTTTTTTACGTTTATTTTCTAAATATTTATAACCTATAAAAATTATTAGTATTAAAACGGATAAGAAAATAATTAAAAATAAAATTTGAATGGTAGCTTTATCTTTGGTTTGTTCTAAATTTTTTAAAGCCAATTTCTTTTCATTTTCTTCCACTTTATACAATACCTCAAGTTTATTTAATTCGTTAAATCTACTTTTTTCATAATACTTGTTTTTGAGTTCTACAAAATTTTTATAATATTTTAGGGCCTTTTCATGTTCACCAATATATTGATAAGAAAGGGAAACTATACTGTCTATGTAAATTTTACTAACTAATTCCTCACTACTTTCCTCACTGTAATTTTCTGCTTTTAAACTATAAAAAATAGCTTTGTAATAATCTTTAAAATGAAAACCAATTTCTGCCATGAATCTATAAGAATACCTAATACTCGGTTTATCATCCATAATCAAGGAAATTTTTAAAGCCTCATTTATATATTTTTCGCTATTTTTCCTATCATTAATTATAAGATATATTAAAGATAATTGAGTATTTATTGTTTTTAAAGAATATTCATTATTAGGTAACTTATTTACAAGTGTTTTGGCTAAAAATAAATCATTGAAACTTTCTTTAGTTTTATCTAATTTTGAATATAAACCTCCTCTAATAACTAAAGCAGTTATTTTTGAAGTTAGGTTATCGAAATTGTTTAAATCATAATTTTCAGCATTGGTGTGTTTAATTGATAAATTTAAATAATACAAAGCCAGGTTCATATTTAAATTTTCTGTAATAATTAAATTACCCAACTCATTATATGCTCTTACTAAAACATTTAAATAATTTATTTTTTTTGCCATATTTATTGCTTTTAATAAATATTGAGTACTGTTATTGATATCAAGGTTGTTCTTATAGCCTATTCCTAATCTTAGATAGGTAAAACAAATCAATTCTGAATCCTGAACACTTGGTAGCAAATCCAATGAATTTTTTATGGAAATTAACATGGAATCATTTTTTTCCATATTTGTATATGCACGAATAATACAATTATTATAAAAAAGCTTCTTTTCAATTGAATTGGTTTTTAATAATTTAAACCTAGCAACTTGAACGGATTTCTCATATTGATAGGTTTTATTTAACTCTTCAATTAAAGGATCCTTATATTTGATTTGGGCTTGCGACTTAAAAATGCTTAGATTGCAAATTAATAAAATAATAAAAAAATGGGGTTTAAATAGTTGTATCATACCTAACCTAATACAAAATTTAATCTAAATTGTTTAAAAAAAATATTAATCATAAAAAGTATAACATTTAATAATAAAAATGCATGGTTTTTCCAGCAAGCAATTATGGTTAAATGCTTAAATTTTTCAGTACTCAACACTTAGTGCTCATTTCATACTTTCCCGATGTGTCGGGACTTCATAATTTTGGCATCTGGCTGTATAGCTTTCGGCATTTTATTTTATTGCCTGTTTTCATACAGCCATTTTGCTGTAGCAATGGCATTTAAGGGTTTCGCTACTATTTTATTTTCAGTATCCAGCACAAAGATACTGGGAGTAGCAAAAACATAATAATTTTTAACATTGGAGCTTGCCCAACCTTTATAATCACAACTGTTTATAAATGGTAGGTCTTTTATAAATGCATCATACTTTTCTTTATCCGTATCTAACGAAACAAAAACAATTTCTGAATCGTAAGTTGTTTTAAATAGTTCAGCATACTCTTTAAACTGTGGCATTTCCTTGGTACATGCTTCGCACCAACTGGCTCCAAATACCACTACTTTGTACTTCGCTTGTACTTCTGATAATTTCTTGTACTTCAAGCCTTCACTAAATACCATGTCGGCTGCTGTATTGCCAATGGCCATTTTCTTATATTGCTCCAATATGGGCAAGGTTTTGGAGTCTATTAAGCACTTGTTATCGTTTAATAACGACATAGCCAAATACTCAGCACAAGTTATAAGTCCAAACTTTTCGTATTCCTTTATCAAGTATTCGCTGTATTGGTTTAATGCTTTTGTATTGCCTTGGATACTATTTTTGAGCAAATCAGAAAAGGCATTCAGTTTTGATACAATAAGCGTTTCATTTTGAATAGTGAATATTTGCTTGATATAGGCATCAAAGAACTCTTTGGTTAAACCTGAAAAGAATAAATTTTCGTCACTAAAATCAATTGCCAAGAACGCAGTTTCTGAATCCCTTGCTTCTGCTTGGAACTTGTTTTCTTTTTGTAGTTTTTGCAAAACAGAACGATAACTTAGATACGCTTTGGCATAACTAGTATTGGGCAATTTTTTTAAATACGCCTCAAACCTATTATTTTCAATACTTATTTCCTTTTCCAGTTGTGCAGACCATTCTTTTTTGGAAAGGTCATTTTTATAGAAAGGCAAAAGGTAGTCAAGGCCTGCCAATTTTTTTTGGACATCTGTATTTATAGCAAAGGCCTGCTGAAATACTTCATTTTCCTTAGAGTTGGTGAATTGCAAAGCAGCAAAATCTTTGAAGTCCGCCCATGTGATTTCGAAATTTTCATTATTCAACAAAACAATCAAGCTGGTTGTTTCTTTTATTTGAAGGGTAGCGGCACCTTTGTTTTTTTGGGGATAATGCAGCAGGAAATTGCCCAAAGCATCGGTTTTGGTTTGAGCGAGCAAGGTATCTTTGACACCTATAAATCCCATCAGGCGGATCTCAGTTTCTTTCGCAAAACTAAAATGGCCTTTCAGTATTGAACTGTTTTGAGCAGATGCCTGTAAAACAGCAAAATAGAGTATAATAAATATTTTTTTTTTCATTTGTTATTTTGTTTGCGTTTAACATGAATTTTTAAAATCAAAAAAACGAACGCTATTCTAAAATAAATCAGCGTTTGTTAAGTTAAAAAACGCTTGGCTAAAAGCCGAGCGTGATAATATTAATCCTGAAACTATCGGTACTAATCTTTGATGCAACGTACAGATAATCCGGGCCCTCTATTGATGTTGTACATTAAGGGAGTGGTACTACCGAAGATGAGGGAGCGAGCATCGGTACCACTCACCGTACTGCTCCAATAGGTACCGCCTACCCCTAAATTCGTGATCAAAGCACTACCTCCGTTGTTGCTGCGGTAGCCCGGCACGGGCAATTTAAGCGGAGAAGCAAAAGCGCCTACTTCGCTGTTGGCAGACCATGAAAGTCGTTGATTATTCAGTTCTGTTTCGGTGGGTAAACGATACCCAATAGGGCAAGGATTGTTTGTGCCACTTACCCCTTGCCATAAATTATTGTCTTGTGGAGTGCGCCAGTCGATATTAGGAGTGGTGATATTTGTGATAAAGTTAGTTGATGTCCATGGTGTTCCAATAGGGCCAACTGTGATTCCACTAGTTCTAAATTCATGCCCATCAGCTCCTCTACCCCATTGAAATAACGAACCATAAGCGTTTACATCGGTAGCACTGCTGGCTTGTGCCGCAGGGTTAAAAGAACCGCTGGTGGTATTAGCGTAATCAGCACCCAAGTTATAGTTAAGCCATGTTTTGCCATCAGTTCCTAATACAGGCATGTAAAACATTACATGATTAGCATCAGCTATATTGCGGTCTGGAATAGCTGCAATGTTTCTCAATTGAAAGTTTGCACTACCACCACTATTGTTAGTAGCATAGAAAAACTGTGCCAGTAACCAACCTAAATTATCGTTACCAATACCTGTTTGTATGTCTAATTTTTTAGCATTCAAGATGCTACCAACCGATTGTAAAGTAGCGCTAATTGTACCACTACCCACTCCCAACGTAGCTGCAGCGTAAGAAAAAGTTACATCTCTTGCAATCCCA
>CANGGG010000009.1 GCA_947453415.1 Bacteroidota bacterium
ATAATTCATACTTTAACAAATATGTGTCTGGATTCGGCAGGCTCACCATGACAATTAAATTCAACATTCATAATTCTCATCTCCCATCTCTCAGTGCCCATTTAATAATTAATAATTAATAATTTATACTTTAACAAATAAGTGTCTGGATTCGGCAGGCTCACCATGACAATTAAATTCAAAATCCAAAATTCAAAATCCAACATTCAAAATTCAGTGATTAAGTTTTCAATTTTCAAATAATAATAGCATCTTCGCGGCTCGAAAAATATCATGGAAGAAAAAATATTAATTATAGATTTTGGAAGTCAATATACCCAGTTAATAGCCCGCAGGTTACGTGAGTTAAATGTATATTCAGAAATTCATCCTTGCACCCATTTACCTGAAATAGATGCAGCCACCAAAGCAATTATACTGAGTGGTAGTCCATTTTCGGTGAACGATGGCTTGCTTCCCAATGTTGACTTAACAGCTTGGAGGGGAAAATTACCCATATTAGGCGTTTGTTATGGTGCGCAGTTAATGGCTCATCAAAATGGTGGTTTTGTGGTTCCTTCAAAAATTAGGGAATATGGCAGGGCTAACTTAAGTTTTATAGCCGATGATATTTTATTTACTGGTGTAAGCAAAGATTCGCAAGTATGGATGAGTCATGGTGATACCATTCAAAGCATTCCCGAAAACTTTAGCATTATAGCAAGTACCGAATCGGTAAAAGTAGCTGCTTATAAAATAAACGGAGAACCAACTTATGCCATTCAGTTTCACCCAGAAGTAACTCATAGTCCAGAAGGTGCTTTGATGTTAGAAAACTTTGTGAAGCATGTGGCAAAAATGAGTCAGGATTGGACGCCCGTTCATTTTATAGAAAATATTACCAAGGAACTGAAAGAAAAAATAGGTAACGATAAAGTAATACTTGGCCTCAGTGGCGGAGTGGATAGTAGCGTAGCCGCAATTTTGTTAAAACACAGCATTGGCAATAATTTGACAGGTATTTTTATTAATAACGGATTGCTGCGCAAAGATGAATACCAACAAGTGTTAGACGCATACAAAGGCATGGGTTTAAATGTAATTGGTGTAGATGCTGGCGAAAGATTTATCAGTGAGTTAAAAGGCATTTCGGATCCGGAATTAAAACGCAAAACAATTGGCCGTGTTTTCATTGAAGTTTTTGACGATGAAGCAAAGAAAATAGCAGGAGTAAAATGGTTAGCACAAGGAACTATTTATCCGGATGTAATAGAAAGTGTAAGTGTAAAAGGTCCTTCGGCAACCATTAAATCGCACCATAATGTGGGCGGATTACCAGAAAATATGGATTTGAAAGTTGTAGAACCATTGCGTACGCTATTCAAAGACGAAGTAAGAAAAGTGGGCAGGGAATTAGGCATTGCCGATGTAATATTGAACCGTCATCCATTTCCTGGTCCGGGATTAGCTATTAGAATTTTGGGTGATATTACACCTGAAAAAGTAGCAATTTTACAAGAATCAGATCATATATTTATCAGTGAACTAAAAAGCAAAGACCAATATAAAAATGTTTGGCAAGCAGGCGTAATTTATTTGCCTGTGCAATCGGTTGGCGTAATGGGCGATGAGCGTACTTATGAAAATGCAGTTTGCTTACGTGCTGTAACTTCAGTAGATGGTATGACAGCCGATTTTTGTCATTTGCCACATGAGTTTTTAGCGCATGTATCTAACCGCATTATCAATGAAGTAAAAGGCATTAACCGTGTGGTGTATGATATTAGCAGCAAACCACCTGCTACTATTGAATGGGAGTAAAAGAAATTCGAAATTCAAATATCGAAATTCGAAAATGAAATTTGGATATTGGATGTGGATTGGTGAGGACACCAACCATGGGCAAATGTTGGATTTAAAAATTCGAAATTCAAATATCGAAATTCGAAAATGAAAATTGAATGTTGTCCCGATGCATCGTGATTGAATTTGGATTGGTGAGGACACCAACCACGGACAAATTTTGGATTTAAAAAATTCGAAAATCAAATATCGAAATTCGAAAATGAAATTTGGATGTTGTCCCGATGCATCGTGATTGAATTTGGATTGGTGAGGACAACAAACAAAGATAAAATACGTGTATGGATTCGGCAAGCTCACCATGACAATTAAAATTAAACATTCATACTTTATACTTTAACATTCATAATTCAAAATCCAAAATTCATCCGTGCACCACAAACATCCACTCATACATCAACTCGGATTGGCATTGCAAAAGGAACTGCAAGGCTTTGTTTTTTTTGATGCATTCAGTGTAAATAAGAATGAATTGGTATTGGTGTTTAACAATATTGACCAATGGATAAGTTTAAAGTTAGTTATAGAAGCACGAACGTTTTTTATACAATTTTATGATTATCCAATAGAAAGAAAAGGTGCTAGTTATGTGCTTTTTAATCATTTGAAAAATGTTGGTTTCCATACACTAAAACTTCATGAAAATGAACGTTCTTTTCGCTTGGTTTTTAATAATAATAAAAGTTTAGTTTTTAAATTATATGGCTCGTTGGCCAATGTATTGTATTTTGAAAATGAAAACTTAATTGAATTATTTCGTCCGCAAATAGAGAGTGACAAGCATTTATTACTCACTAATTTTTTGCCATTAGAGGAAACCATTCGTGAAGAAAAATTAGCGGAACAGTTTTTTATTTATGCCGATGAAAAGGAATTTCCTGTTTTGGATTTAACAGCCAAAGTTGACTCCGAAAACCAGGTTTTCACCTCCCTCCTAACTGCCTATAATGAATTTACCAAACAGTATTTAGGGAAATATTTTTATACACAAAAAAAGGAAAAGTTAATTCAGCAGTGTGAGTCCGAGTTGAAGCGTTGGCGTCCCATTGCAGCAAATGCGTCACAGGCATTATTGTATTTGCAAAGCAATGCAAGGAACGAAGAAATAGGACATATTATTATGGCTAATTTGCATGTAATGCAAAAAGGAAAAAATAGCTTTGACACCTTAGACTTTTATACCAATAACACCATCCAAATTAAATTAAAGGCTAATTTGAATCCGCAGGAAAATGCGCAGTATTATTATAAAAAAGCCCGCAATCAAAAAAATGAAGAGCAGCTGTTAGTTAATAAAATAAAATTAGCCCAAGAAAAAGTAATAGCCAATGAAGCTAAGTTAGCAGTGGTATTAGCCGCTGAATCCATGCGCGATTTAAAGCAGTTTGAAACACCAGTAAGCAAACAAAAAAGTAAATTAGAACAACGAGAAACCTACCGCGAGTTTAGTTATAATGGTTTTAGAATATTGGTAGGTAAAAGTGCTGCTAATAACGATGAGTTAACTTTAAAAGTAGCGCATAAAAACGATTTATGGTTGCATGCCAAAGGCGTAAGTGGTAGCCATGTGGTAATCAAACATCAAAGTAAAAATGTTTTTACCAACGATGTAATAACATATGCCGCGCAACTTGCTGCATATTATAGTAAATCAAAAGGAAGTGCCATGGTACCAGTAATATTTACGCCTAAAAAATATGTAAGGAAACCAAAAGGCGCTGAACCCGGTCAAGTTTTGGTGGAGAAAGAAGAAATTATATTGGTAGCACCTCAATTGAAATAAAATATATAAGGTTTACAGATTAATTTGATTGGAATTTTAAATAATATAATTGAATGTATCTATGTAAAACAAAGCTAATAAGTGTAATCCAATTATTTTTATGTAAAATTGAAAGGAATTATGAAAGCACTTAAATATATAAAACATCAACGGAATATAATTGTATTTGCTTTTTTATTGATCAATTTAAGTTTTACAAGTTCCATCAATTGGGAGTTGAAAAAATCATCGAACGGCATTATAGTTTATACCAAACAAGGACTTAAAAGTGACATAAAAGAGGTAAAATGTGTGACTAATTTCCATTCAAGTTTAAAGAATTTAGTCTGTTTTATCAAAGACATTAATGCGCATCCACAGTATATTTATCAATGTAAAAATTCATTCATTATAAAAAATGTGAATGATTCAGAGCTTTATTATTACCACGAAACCTCAACACCTTGGCCGGTGGCAAACAGGTATGGCGTAATTTATTATAAAATTACACAAAACAGCCTTACAAAAGTTGTAACCATTAAATCGAATGGCGTATTGGGTTTATATCCAAATCAACCAAACTTAGTAGAAGTGCCCGCATTAAATGCCAATTGGACGTTTACCCCTAAAAGCGATGGCACAGTAGATGGAGAATATTATTTATATTTAAATCCTGGTGGCAACATCCCTATTTGGCTAATCAATATGTTTATAGTAGATGGGCCATTTCTTACCATTTTAAAAATGAAAGAATTATTGCAAACAGAAAAATACAATGATTGCAAAGTAAATTTCATAAAAAACTAAGCAAAAAAAAAGTGATGAAAATAATTCATCACTTTTTTAAACTATAGTTTTAAATATTAAGCACTGGTAACTTCAGCTGCTACTTCAGTAACAATGGCTTCAGAAGCATCAGGTTTGTTTAAGTAAATCATGGTTAATTCACAAGCTTTGTTTACACTTATTTTAACGTTTTTACCTTTTAACCATTCGTTGGTTAAAGCATTATCGTTTAAAACATTTAACAAATCGAATGAAACTGCAATGGCAGCACTTTTGTTAACAGCTTTTCCATTTACTATTTCCAAGTTAAATATATAACCTAACTTGTTTTTAGCACCTGTAGAAGCAAACTCATGCTTGTAAATTTGGAGCTTTTGATCAGTATCAGCTGTTTTTTTTAAAAGCAGTCTAATAACTGGTAAATATTTTTTCCAAAGTTGCGTGTAAACCCCTGCGTCTCTCATGATAGTATAATTAGTAGTTGGTAATAAGGATACAAATTTAGTTTTTAATTTTATTCATAAAAGATATTTGTTTTAAAATTAACATTTAAGTTATTTTTTGCTAATAAAAATTGATAAATAAAAGACAGAAAACAGGAATGAATTTATTGGTTTATTACTTCGTGAAAATATTCCAAGTGTTATATAAACAAGTACTTACATTCATTATTTTTCAAATAAATTGATTAATAATTGCTTGCATAAAATGCAATTGAAAATGATTTTTATTTAATTAAAAATATATTTTATTTTACATGTTTTTATAAAAACATAAGTAAATTACGACTTGTTCAATAAAATTGATAATAAAATTAATATTTATAAAACTTATTTTCAACAATAAAAGTATTGATTCAAAACGGTTAATGTTTTTTGGGCTTTAAATTAATTCAAGTTGAAAGTAATGGTTTTAGTGGGTGCATCTAACTTAAATGAAACATTAGTATCAATAATATGGTCAATAACAGAGGAACCATTTGCACTTAAATACACACCACCTTTAACGCTTACTTTATAATTACCATAATTATAAGCACCAAAATCTAATAAACTACCATAATTATTGGTAAATTGTGTGGCGATTATATTTCCATTTTCATCGTTTAAATCTACTTTTCCATCATTTTTAAAGTATAAATTATAATTGTTAAGATTAGATACTAGATGTACTACTACTTTTACATTTCCAGTAGAAGTAGATTCTTTACTACAAGAAAAATGAACTAGACTAATAATTAAAAAGGCACTTACAATTTTTTTCATTTTCAAAACTAAATAAATATTTTATGGACGCAAATTTCTTATGATATAATTATGCATTTAATTAAAGAATTGTATTTTTTCCAAAACGATACTTGCTATTATCATAAAATATATTTTATTCGTAAGCTTAAATAAAAAAATTATGAAAAAAATTACACTATTAATGAGCTTACTTCTAACAGTAGGAATTTTCAAATCGCAAGCACAAGAGTTCGATAAAGAGAACTTAAGTATTGGTGTGGGTATTGGTGCATATTATTACACTTCTTCTTCCAAACCTATCAATATTAACTTAAGAGCAAATTATGTATTGGATGAAAAATCAGCCATTGTTGTTGGTTTTAATTACCATTTGCCTTTTGAAATTAAAAACAACATGACTGCAAATGCAATGAGTAGCGCCACTTCACCACAAAGTGTAGATGTAACAAGAACAGATAATTACTCCATGTTTAATATAATGGCAAATTATTATTATACTTTTGTTCACGAAAATACAGATCCATTTTCATTACACGCCATTGTTGGTGCGGGAATAACGCATGCAACTATTACAGAAAGTTTTACTGAATATGACAATAGCTTATACAATATAAATCGTAATTCTAGTGGTAATTCACATACTGGTCCAATCATTGATTTAGGAATTGGTTCAAACATTAATTTAGATAGGATCAATATTTTTATTGATGCTAAAATGGGAATTCCTGCAACAAGTTCTTCCACTAATAATTCTACATCAAGTAATTTTGAAAACCCTATTCCTTTTCACGTTTCATTAAACGCTGGTGTAAGGTATAACCTTTTTGACTAATTTATTTTTACAAATCAAATATTAGAAAAGCTCAATTAATTTGAGCTTTTTTTTTATAAATAAAACATAATTTTATTTATAAATGTTAAACAATTAAAATAATACCATGAAGAAAATCACATTATTAATAAGCTTTCTTTTAAGCATTGGAATATTTAAAACGCAGGCTCAATTTGATAATGAAAAATTAAGTTTTGGCTTAGGAGTAGGTGCTTTTATGTATTCTCAAAATATTAATACTATCAATATTCATTTAAGAGCTAACTACTTAATAGATGAAAAAGCAGCATTTGTGGTAGGCTTTAATTATCATTTACCATTTGAAGTTGAAAGTTCAGAAACAGCCATTGCATTTAATTACGCAACAAATCCTTTAACTATTAAAGTTCCAACTATAGATCATTACAGCGTATTAAATATTTCAGGTGCCTATAATTATACATTTGTTCACGAAAACGAAGATCCATTTTCATTACATGGAATCATAGGAGGTGGCTATACGTATAAATCTGCCACCCAAACAATAGCTAATTATAACAAAAATTTATATGGAATAGAACCTATAATAAACTCTGTAAGTGGCGTTGTATTTGACTTGGGAATTGGTGCAAACTTTAACTACGATAGAATAAATGTTTTTGCAGAAACAAAATTAGGCTTACCACTTGTTTCGTTTTCAAATCAAACAAGTCTTTATACTAACCTAAATCCAGTTGTTATGCATGTTTCATTAAACGTGGGCGCCAGGTTTAACATTTTTGAATAGTTGAATTTTATACTTATAAAACAAAAAAGCTCAAATTAATTGAGCTTTTTTTGTTTTATAAAATGAGGTATTATTTTATTATTTATGAGCGTTAACAAAACTCCATTTTGTACCAATCTTTTTCCAAATTACAGTAAAAACTTCTAAGTCTGCCACTTTCCATTTTGGATCCAAAACAATGGTAGTAGTTTTGTTGATAACAGAATTAGCCACTATTGTACCATTTGCTAAGGCCTCGCCCCATGAGGTGTTTCCGGATCTTAATACGTTATGATGTGAAGCACTTGGTCCACCGTTAGGTCCTGATTGATTTCCAATTACTTTGTTTTCCATTACATAAACTCCAAGCTGATATTCACCTGTTGTATCTTGAAAGAATTTTGTAGCAGAAGTAACAATTAACTTCGTTCCATCTATTTTAAAAGTATGAGCTGTGTTCACCAAAACTGGTAAATTATTATGTGCTGTTACTGTTGCTTCAATGTTGTTCTCCAAATCATCGGCAACTGGCAATAACCATGAATCTACAAAGTTTGGAGCAAAGGTAGGATAACCTTGAGTAACTGGTAATCTTTTGTCCCAATCAGTAGCTATAGTTGAAATAAATAATTGGGCAAAGCTATTTTGACTATAAGCACCCACTACTACCGCATCATCTTTGTGATTAGTAATTAAATCTTCAATTAAAGTCCAACCCCAATCACCACAATAGTAACAATTAGTACCAGTAAACTTATTAATTAACGACATGTTTTTTTGAGCAACCAATAAGGTATTATCAGTTGGAGTAATCACAGTTGTTTTGGTTTCTTCTTTGGTGCAGCTTGCAAATAAAATTGAAGCGGAAATAGCACTTAATATCAATATTTTTTTCATTGTTGGTTATTTTTCAAAAGCAATGATAAACAAATTCTTTAAAAAACCAACGACTAAAAATTTGATAATCGGTTCAATTCATTCACTGTTTTCCAATTTCGGGTAGTACAAGATACTTGTAGTTTTTTCTCCAAAAAAGTATTTGTTAACTTGGTATTTCCATAACCATGTGGGCAAAATAAATAAATGCATTTATCAACGATATTGAATTCGTCTTCGCCATAATTTACATCTTTTATTTGAGCAATATCAATAGCCAGCGGTATTTGCGACATAAATGTAACATGGAGTTTCAATGCATCCTCACTCCTATTATTTACAAAAATATTTTTCGCTATAACACTTTCTAGTTCTTGTTTTGAAATAATTAATATAGGAATTTTCAAACCAAATTCTTTATTAATTTTTTCATGAATTTCAGATTGTATTTTTAAAACATCTGTACTTTTTGATTTAAAAATCAAATTTCCACTTTGAATATAAGTAGCCACATTTCCATAACCCAAATTTAAAAACAGTTGCTTTAAAGCATCCATTTTTATCAAGTTCTTTCCAGAAACATTGATGCCACGTAGTAAACAAATATAGGTTTGCATGTTTTATCAAAAAAAAAGAACGTTTCTCCATAGATGAACGTTCTTTTTTTTGTTTATTTTTTAAATTATTTACCTAAAACATTCAAAATATCTTCTACTAAATCGTCTATATCTTCTACACCAACACTTAAGCGTAACAAGCTATCAACAACGCCTGCAGCTTCACGTTCCGCTTTAGGAATTGAAGCGTGAGTCATGGTTGCAGGATGGTTAATTAAACTTTCTACGCCACCCAAGCTTTCGGCTAAAGTAAATACTTTAAATCCTGATGCTATTTTAAAAGTATCTTCCAAACTTGCATTTTTCAATACAATAGATATCATTCCACCAAAATCGCTCATTTGTCTTTTTGCAATGTCGTGGTTCGGATGATTTTCAAATCCTGGCCAATACACTTTTTCTATTTTTGGGTGATTGGCTAATAAATGGGCTATTACTTTTCCGTTTTCGCAATGTGCTTTCATGCGCAAATGCAAAGTTTTTAAACCACGTAATACCAAGAAACAATCTTGAGGGCCAGGAGTGGCTCCACAGCTGTTATTGATAAATGCTAATTGTTCAAACAAAGAATCATCGTTTACAATTAATGCACCCATGATTACATCGCTATGTCCGCCCATGTATTTAGTAGCCGAATGCATTACAATATGAGCACCTAAATCTAAAGGGTTTTGCAAATATGGAGAAGCAAAAGTATTGTCAACTCCTAATATTAAATGATGCGCGTTGGCAATGGCTGCACAAGCAGCAATGTCAACTATTTGCATGGTAGGATTGGTGGGTGTTTCAATCCAAATCAACTTGGTATTTGCATTGATACTAGCTATAATATTTTGCGCATTATTTAAGTCAATGAAATGAAATTTGATGCCATAATTAGCGAAAATTTTAGTAAACATGCGGTAAGTTCCACCATATAAATCGTTGCCAGTTATTACTTCATCGCCTGGCTTCAAAAGCTTAACTACTGCGTCAATAGCACCCATTCCACTGCTAAAACACAAACCATGCTTACCGTTTTCTAATGCAGCAATGCATTTTTGCAAAGCATCACGCGTTGGGTTTTTTCCACGAGCATAAGCATATCCTTGGTGTTTACCCGGACTAGCTTGCCAAAAAGTAGACGTTTGATAAATGGGAGTCATTACTGCGCCTGTAGTTGGATCAGGTTCTTGTCCAGCATGTATAGCTTTGGTAGCAAATTTCATAGTAGAATTGGTTTTAAAATTTAGGATGCAAACTTATACTATTTTTTAAAACATACTATTTAACTTTTAGCAGCAAAATTGGATATTGTCCCGATGCCTTGGGATTGAATGTTGAAAAATCTTACAGGAAATCTTAGAGACGTTTAATTAAACGTCTTTACAGCGTATAAACATTTACTTAACTTTTGTTCTAAACAGCTAGTGCGGTTTTGCAAACCGCATTACAATACTATTAGCATTTGAAATGCATAAAATATCAATGCCATTGAATGCATTTGCTAGAAACAGGCTTGAAAAAAGCGGATTACAAATCCTTTTTGTAAATGATTTGGATTGCAAATCCTAACCAGCGGGTATTGGTTTTTGAATGTTGGTAGTAGAAAAATATTATAGTAAATATTATAGACGATTAATTAAACGACTTTACCTATATTAAAGACGTTGATTGCAAAGTCTTTACAACTAACAGTCAATTTATATACCATTGTCCGACTCCACTGGATTATATGAAGGAATATTTGCAATAGTCATGATCAAATAAAATTAAAGGTTATGAGTTCATATTTTTTATATTTGTAAAAACAAAAAATTATTAACAACATGAAAGGTGTAAGCTATATAACCGATGATAAAAACCGTAAGAAAGCCGTTGTTATCGAAATGAAAACTTTGGTACAATATGATGAGCAAATAGAAGATTTATTTGATGTAATCATTGCTGAATCGCGCGCAGAAGAGCCAACTGTAGCTTGGGAGGAAGTGAAAATGCAACTAAAGAAAAAAGGTAAACTGTAATGATGTACAGCATTGTTATAAAGTAGTCGGCTCAAAAAGAATTAAGCAAACTTCCCACAACCATTGTAAAGAAAATTGCTTCAGTAATTGATGATTTGGTAAGTAACCCTCGCCCTGTTGGTGCTAAGAAATTGGAAGCGCAAAAAAATGAATTATGGCGTGTAAGAACCGGAGATTATAGGATTGTTTATAGTATTGAAGACGTGGTAAAAGTTATAGAAATACAAAAGATAGGCCATAGAAAAGATATTTATAAATAGAAAACAATCCTCTTAAAAAAAATTTAATTTGTCAGTTCGAGCGAAGTCGAGAACTGGCTAATGGTTCTCGACACAGCTAGTGCGGTTTTGCAAACCGCATTACAATACTATTAGCATTTGTAAAGCCATTGAATGCATTTGCTAGAAACAGGCTTGAAAAAAGCGGATTAAAAATCCTTTTAGTAAATGATTTGGATTGCAAATCCAAACCAGCAGAGAGTAAGTTTATAAACAGTTAGTCAGTTCGAGCGGAGTCGAGAACAGGCTAAAGGTTCTCGACTCCGCTCGAACTGACTCAAAACTCTTAAAACTTATTGTAACAATTTTCCCATCAATTGTTTCACTTCTTCGTTTTTGGGATTAATTACCAAAATTCTTTTCAATAATTTTAAAGACTCAACTTTGTTATTTTCTATGTTATAAACTGCTGCTAAGTTAAGCAATGCTTGTTCGTTATCTGGATTTAATGCTAATGCTTTATTATAATTGTTTTTGGCTAGCGCAATATTATTTTGTTTTAAATATGTAAAGCCCAAATTCACATAACTACCCTCCTGCTTGTTGTTGGTTTTTAAATTATTGTTTAGTAATGAAATTGCCTCATCTAATTTATTCAACATGATTTTAGCTTGCGCTAATTTGTCAATAAAATCAATGCTTTGCGGAGATAGCGACACCGCTTTTTCAAAGAATAATTCTGCTCTTACAAAATCATTTTTACTTAAAAATGCTTGCCCAACCCGATAACAAAGCCAAGCATTTGTTTGCTCATTTACATTTATAAATGATGCTTTATTTACAATCGATTCAAAGTCGTTTTGCAAAAAATACATTTGAATTTGCGCAGCTAACCAATCCATTTCTTTGTTGTTTTTTATCAAATCATTTGCTTGCAATAAAGCTATTTTATCACCATTAAATTTCTCTACATAATTAATCAAAGCTTTGGTTTTTGATAAATCAGTTGTAGTAGAATTATTGATACAATACAATCCTGCAAACTCTTTTATTTTATCAATTTCATATTTCTTGGTAGGTTTTTTTATCCAATGATCATGAACCGAAACATGCGGAATATCTATGGTTCCCGAACGTGGCATGTGGCAGCTTGAACAATCATTTTGTTTCACCATTCTGTTCTTTTCTGTTTCAGCGCATACCGTTTGCGTGTTGCTTGAATGGCATTTGATACATGCATTATTAAATATTTGTGTGCCTGTTTTTTTAACACTTACATGCGGATTATGGCAAGTAATACAAGTTAAATTTAAAGTTTCAAAGTTCTTACCCGATGTTTTATTTTGCTTGTTACTTTCTATGAAACATTTGCTTAACTGCAATCGCTGCGCATGACTGGCCATGATGAATTCATCGTTCTGACCTTTGTATTTAGGCATATACACTTCCCAAAAATCGCTTAATACCATGCCCGGCTTAAAATCTTTAAAGGTTTTTCCTTCTTTTAAAATGGAGTTGCCTTGTAAATGGCAACGCTGACAAACATCTATTTGGCGTTCCCAAGGTAATTTTTTCGGATTAACAATGGTGTAATCAATTTCGTGTGCGGTGTCTACTAAATTACCAGCTATTTTATCCTTTAAATGTGCTTCACCAGGTCCATGGCAACGTTCACAGTCAATGCCATTTGGAATATTTACAAATTTATTGGCTGTAAAATCTGTTACACTTGGAAATGCATTGTGGCAACTCATGCACTCAAATTCTATAGTTCGACTAAAACGACTGTTACTACCATTTTCAAATCCTGGTGGCAAATCCCATTTCTGTAATTGTGCATACCACGTTAATGGCAATTGATAAATATATCCATTTACATTCATTAAATGAGAATTGGTATGTTGGCCAGAGCCAATGATATAATCCACTTTTTCGGTACGTTTATAAATGGTATCTTTTTCTTCTAACCTAAATTCTATAATATACATAGTATTATTTTTCCAATAAGGATGGTAATACATGTTTTTAAATTTATCGTAAACTACATGGTGTTTGGTAAAATCTGCACTCGATTTTTGAGGTGTTGCCAAGTCGAAACTTTTACCCATTCCTGTTTCTATAAATGAATTATAAATATCGGCATGGCAAGCTCTGCATTGTTGCATACCAACATATTTAACAGAATCGTTGTGGTTTAAATATTTGCTTTCTATGGTTGTTGATTCATTGCTATTGCAAAATATTTGGAAAGAAATTCCAATTAAAATTGCTGCAAACCATAAAAAATTTTTTTTCACTTTCAAGATTGTCTTTATTATTTTTTTCAAATAAAGAAAAATTAAAGCTTATTTTTTATAATAAATTATTTTACACTTATAAAGCATGCAAAAATGTTTTTGGAAATCGTTCCAAACAAACATTTTCAATCATAATAATTATATTTGAAGCATGAGAACGCTAGCAGAAGAAAACTATTTAAAGGCCATTTATAACTTAAGTCAAAATGAAACGGGCGCTACTGCTAGCAAACTTTCGGAAAAGCTAAATGTAAAATTACCTACTATTAATAGCATGGTTAATAAATTAGCTGATAAAGAATTAGTAGAATACCAGAAATATAAGGGTTTTATTTTAACGGAAAAAGGACAAAAACAAGCATTAGAAGTAATTCGCAAACATCGATTAACAGAATTGTTTTTAGTAAAAATAATGGGTTTTGGTTGGGAAGAAGTGCATGACATAGCCGAGGAAGTTGAACATATTAAAAGTCCTTTGTTTTTTGAAAAGATGGACTTGATTTTAAGCAATCCAAAATACGATCCTCATGGCGCTCCTATTCCTGATAAAAATGGGAAGCTTCCAAAAACAAACTTGAAATTATTGTCGAATATTGAAATTGGCAAAACCGTGAGGTTTGTTGCTGTCAGTGATTCCTCCTCTGATTTTTTAAGCTATTTAAGTAGAGTTGGTATTTCACTATACTCCAGTATTGAAATCATAGACCGAGAAGTTTTTGATGGATTATTGAAAATAAAAGTAAATAAAATAACCACCACATTAAGCGGACAAGTAGCAGAAAAAATATTAGTGGAATAAGTATTTTACAAATAATCTTTTATCAATGCTTTGATTTCATTTTCGGTAAGATTATCAATTTCGCATCCTTTTTAAAATTTGAAGATAGCTCTACACTATAACTCATTCAAAAAATCTTTTGCTAATGTAGTTTTTAATTTGCTTTTTTTAAAAAGCTTTACTTCTTCAAGACCTGCGCTAATATTTTCTAATATTTCTTTTTTGATAGGATCACCATCAGTTTCTATTTTTTTTACATAATGTAAGTTTTTTGCCAATTCAACAAAATGGCTAAATTCTTTATCAGTTGTATATATAGTTACATGTCTCATATTGTGATAATGAAATATTTTATTTTAAAAAATAAGATTTAGTTTTTAAATTATGTTGTATTAAAAAAAATTTGGAAGCATAAAAAGTTCCAAATATTAATTCTTACTATTCATCTTAACAATGTATTTCCCAATAATATCAAACTCAATATTAACTTCATCGCCTTCTTTGAATTGATGAAAAACAGTATGTTCAAATGTATAAGGAATGATGGTTACACTGAACCAATCTTCTTGGGCATTAACCACAGTTAAACTTACCCCATTGATACAAACAGAACCTTTTGTTACCAATAAATTTTGATGCTTTGGATTGATTGTAAAATAAAAATTCCAACTTCCGTTCATATCTTCTATTTTATTGCACATAGCTACATCATCTACATGTCCTTGAACAATGTGTCCGTCAAACCTGCCATGAGCTGGCATGCAACGTTCAATATTTACCTTTTGGCCAATATTCAAATGTTTCAAATTTGTTTTTTCCAAAGTTTCATTTACCGCTGTAACTTTGTAATTTGATTCATTGATTTCAACTACCGTAAGACAAACTCCATTGTGCGCCACGCTTTGATCTACCTTTAATTCATGTGTAATTGGGCTGTTAAAATAAAAATCAATATTGGTGTTTACTACTTTTTTATCCACTAAAGTAGCCATAGTTTCTATAATTCCTGTAAACATATTTATTTTAAAAAGTGCACAAACATACCTTTTGTTATTGTATTTTTTTTATTTGCTTGCGCCTTTAAATTTAAAAAATGCAAAACCCTATTTTAGTTGAAGTTTATCGTGCCAATGTATTAGAAAGTTTTCACCGTGGCGCCATTTGTGTGGTAAATGAAAACAATGAAATCATATTCAGTAAAGGGAATGTGGAACAAATTTGTTATCCACGCTCAGCCATGAAATTTATTCAAGTTCTACCTTTAATAGTTTTGGGTGGAATAGAAAAATTTGGTTTTACATTGCAAGAAATTGCCATCATGTGTGGCTCTCACAATGCAGAACAGGAACATTTAACAGTGGTGGAAAGTATTCTTTCAAAAATTGGTTTAAATAAAAATGATTTGTTTTGCGGTCCGCAATACCCAAGTTCCAAACGCGATGCCGATCAATTAATTCGAAATAATAAAAAGCCCGAACATATTCATAATAACTGCAGTGGGAAGCATGCAGGCATGTTGGCTTTGTGTCAATTAATGAATGCGCCCATTCATGATTATATCAATCCTGATCATGCTATTCAGCAATTGATTTTAGAATATGTAGAGAAAATTTATGAATATCCGAAAGAAAAAATGGTGACAGCTTTGGATGGTTGCTCCGCTCCTATTTATTCCATTCCGGTTTTAAACCAATCCATTGCTTTTAAAAATTTGGTAAGCAATCATTATGAAGAAAAACTAACCAATGCTTGTAAAATAGTAATGGAAGCCGTTTCAAAATATCCATTTATGGTGGCTGGTTCTAAGCGTTATTGTACCGATATGATGCAAATTACTGCTCCGCAAATTATTGGAAAAACAGGCGCAGAAGGAATTTTCTGTATGAGTTTACCTGAACAAAAATTAGGAGTTTGTATAAAAATAGATGACGGAAAAATGTTGCCTCAATACAATGTTGCGCAAGCTTTTGTGGAAGCTACAGGTTTATTTAGCCACGAAACTTTAAAGCCTTTGCACCACTATTTACAAGAACCTTTAATTAACTTTAACAAATATACCGTTGGTGAAATAAAAGCCGTTAATGGCTTGTTTGATGGATTAAAGATTGGGTAAACTAAAATGACCAAAACTGAACTACAACATATAAAAGACAAAGCATTGGATTGGGCTAACCAGTTTGATGTTTGTTTGCTTTTAAATAATAACGAAAGTATAAATGCTTATGGATTACATGAAATAGAATTTGCTTTAGCCGCTGGTGTAAAACATGCTTGTGTTGGCACTAATCAAGATGATTTTGAAACTCTCAAAACCTTTAAAAATAATCACAAAAACGAATATTGTTTTGGTTTTTTTACTTACGATTTAAAAAATCAAATAGAGGATTTAAGTTCCAATAATTTTGATGGAATTAACTTTCCAAGTTTATATTTTTTTGTTCCTGAGCATGTTTTTATTGTCAATAAAAATGGCGAAATAATTTTCAAAAGTAATTTGTTTAACAATGTAGAAGAATGGCTTGAAAGCATTGAAAAATATGAACAAACCAGCATTGCGACTAGCAAAAAAACTGTTTTAAAACAACGAGTAAGTAAAGAAATTTACTCGGAAAATATTGAAAAAATAAAGCAGCATATCATTGCTGGCGATGTGTATGAAATGAATTATTGCATGGAGTTTTATGACGATGATGCATCCATCAATCCCATAGAAATTTACAAACAATTACAAGAAAAATCGCCAGTGCCGTTTGGAAGTTTTATTAAATATAACGACAAATATTTGGCATGTGCCAGTCCGGAAAGATTTATTTTAAAGCAAGAAGAAAAATTGTTTTCACAACCCATTAAAGGAACCATTAAACGTAATTTGAATAATGAATCAGAAGACAATCATTTAAAAGAATTGCTGCTGCATTCAGAAAAAGAGCGTGCCGAAAATTTAATGATTGTAGATTTGGTTAGAAACGATTTGGCGCATTCTTCCAAAACAGGAACTGTAAAAGTGGAAGAGCTTTTTGGTATTTATTCGTTTAAGCAAGTTCACCAAATGATTTCAACTGTTTCGAGTGTTATTCATGAAAATACAGATTCGGTTCAAGCCATAAAAAATGCATTTCCCATGGGCAGCATGACAGGCGCACCAAAAGTAATAGCCATGGAATATATAGAACAATACGAGGCTACCAAACGTGGTCTTTATAGTGGTGCCGTGGGTTATTTTACACCCAATGGAAATTTTGATTTCAATGTAGTCATTCGTTCTATTCAATACAATGAAAGCAATAAATATTTAAGTTTAATGGTAGGTGGAGCCATTACATTCGACAGCGTTGCAGCGCATGAATACGATGAATGTTTACTAAAAGCCCAAGCTACTATGCAGGTGTTGCAATAAATGTTAATTATTGTTTCAATGAAATCAATATTATTGCACTTATGAAACACATCAGCTATACAATTATATTCATTACACTTTTAAATTTAAGTGCAAGTGCTCAAAAGCTTTTTCCTATTTTGTTAAAAGACAAATGGGGCTTTATGAACCAAGAAGGAAAAGTAGTAATTACGCCTAAATACGACATTGCGCAAGAGTTTAATGAAGGTTTTGCGGTGGTTGCCCTAGGCAATCAACCTTGCTTAATCAATGCCTCAGAAAAAAGAATTATTGATACCGGAGTGTATCAGTTCATTTCTAAATTCAGTGAAGGAAGTTGTGCCGCACGCAATTTTAAAATGCAATGGTTTTATGTAGATGCAACTGGAAAAGTTGCCATGAAATTAGATTCATTTATATATGAGGCAAATCCTTTTCACAATGGATTATCAAGGGTTAGCAGACAAATGGATGAAGTTTCAAAGAGATATTATATTGATGTAACTAGCCTTGCTTACCGATTTGCTTATATAAAATCCGATGGTAAATATGCCTGTGATTTTATATATAGAGATGCTGAAAATTTTGAAAATAACTTGGCAAGGGTTAAAGAAAATAACATGACTTATTTGATAGACAATACCTTTACTAAAAAATGTAAAGAAACTACCGAAATAGGAAAGTTCAATGAAGGAATTGCTGTTTTTATTGACAATGGAAAGTTTGGCTACATGAACGATAAAGGCGAAATAATTATTCCTGCACAATATGATTATGCAAGTATGTTTAACAATGGATTGGCTGAAGTTGAAATTCAGAAAAAAGTATGTTTTATTAATACTACTGGAGTAAAACAATTTGAACCAACATTTGAAGAATTACGTCCGTATGCAGAAGGATTTGCAGGTTTTAAAATGTTTGACAAAATGGGAAAAGCAAAATACGGATTCATTAATGGAAAAGGAGAAATGATGATGCAGCCATTTTACGATGAAGTGGCTTACTTTGCCAATGGATTATGCCCTGTAAGAAAAGGCAGTAAATGGGGAGCCATTAACAAAGAAGGCAAATTGGTGTTGAAATTAGACTTTGATTTTGTTGGAACTTTTGAAGACGGTGTAGCCGAAATTATTTACAATGACATTTCACTTTACGCTGACTTAAGAGGAAATATTTTACCTGTTTGGGATAAGTAAAATTTCATGTATTTAAAAACCATTAAATATATTGTTTTATTATACTTCCTAGTTTTTGGACTTCAATTATACGCCCAAACCGATTCCGTTTTAAATAACCAAATGAGGTTTGACTTTGGTATAGTGCGTGATAAAAACAGACATATTTGGCCTTTAATTCATAAACACAAAACCAAAGAATACAAAGACCTTCAACTATTATTTACCATTTATAGGAAATATAGATCATACGAAATTCCTTATAAACACAGTCATTTACTTCCGTTTTATTGGTACGATAGCAGTGCTGCAAAAAAAGATTTAAAAATAGGTACCTTATATTACCCAAGTTTATTCAGGATAATAAACGATACCGCAACCAAAAGCAAAACATACCGATTTGCGGAACTTGCTCCTGAAATTAATTTACTCAACATTACCAAATCGAAAACAGGACTATTTACCCAAAATAACCTATTCTTTTTTATATGGAGTAAAAATGATGTTTTAAAAAACAAAAATTATTTTATTGTCTTCCCAATTTACTGGTATTACCATAATAAATACAGAACTACGAATACACTATTTCCATTTTATAGGTATGTAAATATAAACGATAGAAAAGAGAAAAATTTATCGTTTTATCCTGGATTGTATTTTTATAAAAAAGAAAATAATACCACCCGACATTCTTTAGCGTTATTATTTTACCATAAAAAATATGAACGGCAAGGAACAAGCGAATACGCAAGTAAAACAGTGCTTTTCCCTTTGTTGTTTAGCAATAACAATGCAGCTTTCACCAAATTTACTTTGTTCCCTTTTGTTCATTTCGATCAAACAAAAGATACTAAATGGCCAGTTTCAAACTTGGTAATTACACCTTTGTTTTGGCACCAACATAAGAATCAATACAAACGAAATTTTTTGTTCCCTGTTTATTACAGTGCTGTTAGCAATGATTTTAAAAAGAAATATTTCATTCCTTTTGTTTTTTATAATCGAAACTATGCTGATACCAATTTAAGCGTTTTTCCATTATTTTATAGCGGTAAAAATTATCAAAACAACTACCACACGCTAATACCCTTTTATTTTTACAATAACGATTTTATAAACAAGGAAAAAACACTTGCCATTACGCCCTTTTATTGGCAAACTAAATGGGGAAATTATAAAAGTCAATTGCTGTTTCCAATATGGTATAAAAAGGAATTTGAAACTAAATTTGATACTTTTTTCATGCAAAACTTTATTCCATTTGTATTTTACAAAAAATCAAATAACGAAATGAGTTTGACAGTTTTTCCGTTTTATTCTAAAAAGATAGATGGGATATTAATTAAAGATACCACCACATATATTTTCCCTAACTATATCAATTATAAAAACAGTAGCAATCATTTCAGTACTTTATTGCCATTATATTATAGTTACAAAAGCAGCTATAAAAATTTAAAATTATTGCTTCCAATTTGGATGCATAAAATCAAATTTAACCATTACGATACCAATTACACCGATGTACTTTTCCCTTTTTATTTCTCAAAAACGGAGAGTCATTATAAACACCGAATATTGTTTCCAATTATTTGGAAATACCAATCAGATTATTTCAAAAATATAACTGTTTTTCCCTTTTATCATAACTATCAACACCGCAAATACAACTACCAGCTTAATGCTTATTCGCCTTTTGTTTGGCGGCTTAAGACCAACAATAAAAATAAATACATTGTGTTTCCTTTAGTTTGGACCGATAAGCGAATACTTAAATACGACACCCTAAAAAACACAGTTATTTTTCCTATTTATTGGAGTTATAAAAGTAATTTTTACCATAATAAAGTATTGTTCCCAGTAATTTGGAGTTATAAAAATAAGGAGCGAAAATCGTTTACATTTTTTCCATTATTTCATTATGACAAATTTGGAAAAGATAGCTTTGCAGTTAAACACCTTGCTTTGTATCCGATATTTTATAAAACTAAAAGTTTAGGTTATAACAAAACAACATGCTTTCCTTTATATTTTGCAAAGCAAACAAAGAACGAAAATAACAAAGTATTGTTTCCTATTTGGTACAATTACAAAAACAAAATAGATACCACTAGAATTGTATTTCCGTTTTATTTAAAATATAAAAGTATTGGATACAAAATAATGGCCCTCACTCCTATTTACTGGCATGTTAATGGGCCGAATTTTACTAAAAATGTTGTTTTTCCATTATGGTGGAGTAAAACTGATTCCATAGAAAAAACCCGAACATTATTTCCATTTATCCATTACCAAGACAGTGCAAATGGCTATACTAAATCGTTTGGAATAGTTCCATTTTATTGGTATTTTAAAGAAAAAACTTATACCAGTAAATTATTATTTCCCTTGTGGTTCAACAAAACAGAAACTGGTAAAAATGCGTATCAATCAAACTTTATAACACCTTGTATATACAGTTATAAAAGTAAAACCTATAACGAATTCAATATTTATCCATTGGTGTATTCAAGTAAATCGACTGATTTAAAATCGTTTGTATTTGCACCATTTTATTTCCGTGAAAAGAAGTTTGAAATAAATAAAATTTCTCAAAGAACCATGCTAACACCTTTTGTTTGGATCAATAAAGATTCCTCACAATACGAAACCAAAAACCGATTTAGAATTTTACCCATTTATTGGAATTGGAGGAGTAAATCTAATGGTAGTAATAATAATTATAACAGTTACCAACCTATTGCAAGTTCAGTAAATTTTGTGATGCCATTGTTTTTAAACTACAAATCAGAAATGAAGCACCGGAAAAACAATTTCAAAATGTTATTCCCAATATTTTTTAATATAAAAAACTCGAACGAATTTGGTTACGATAAATTTAAGTTATTTTCTATTGTTCCATTTTACCTTAAAAGCAACGATTCATTGAATAAAATTGTAGGCATTACTCCCTTTTTCTGGAAAATTAATAATGTAAAAAAAGATCAACATTTGCTTTGGCCAATTTATAATTACAATGTACAAAAAAACAATACCAGGTTCAATATTGCATACATTCTTTACAGAAGTCAGCAAACTGAAAAGATGCGTTCATGGAATGTGTTTTGGCCTATTATTCAACAAATCAAAGGCAGTCATTATAGCTATTTCCATATTGCTCCAATTGTTTGGTATAAAAAATCGGACAGCATGAATTATTTTTCTATTCAACCGTTATTGTTTAGTCAGAAAACAAATAAATTCAAGCGTTTTCAGTTGCTATGGCAATTATATAGTTACAAGAATAATTTTGGCTTTAAAACATCACACGGCTTTTTATGGAATGCTTTTTATCATTCAAATTATAAAAACGGTGACTTTGAAACCAGGTTTTTATATAAAGTATTTGCTCAAGTAAATAAAGACAGCTGCACTGAAAAAATTCTGTTCCCTTTTTATAATATCCAAAAACAAAAGAATGGAGATTATTACAAAGCTTATTTTTTCAATCTTTATCAGAAATCAAAAACACAAGTACCCAATACCAGCGAATATTATTTAGAAGAAAAAGTGCTTTGGTATATTCGTTTGCGCAGTAATTTTAATTACTTAAAACAAAAAGGGGTAATTAATAACAGGAAGTTTAAGTAGTAACGCCATCAATAATTATTTGTCATGTAGTAGGCATCTCCTTTCCATGGAAATCTTCATGGAATTTAGCTTTCACCTTTTTTCTTCTTACTTTTTTCATTGACAAAAAAGTAAGCAATCCTGCAAGGCAGGACAGACAATAAAAAGCTACCCTCCCACAAGGCTTGAAGCACGGCCCGATTTATTGTCAGGCCAACGCTCGCCAAATGACAAACATTGCCTGAGGTTGGTGTTTTCAATAACCTATGCGTTAACTTGGTCGGTAAAAACACCGACCATAGGCAATAGTTTAACCTATTTGTCCTCGGTTGGTGTCCTCTCCAATCGAATATGTGGATTGGTGATGACACCAAACACGGGCAAAAGTATTTAACTAATAACAACAAATCTCCTTTTCCTTTCCACCAAATTCCTACTTTCCAATAATGGTTTTGATATATTTATCGAACAAAAAACTATACTTTTGCGGTTCATGAGTAATTATTTAAGAAGCGATTTAAACGACACCATTTGTGCTTTAGCAACTCCCGAAGGCATTGGAGCCATAGGCGTAATAAGAATTAGTGGGGGTAACGCCATTGACATTGTAAACCATGTTTTTAAAGGAAAAAACCTTGCATCGCAGGCAACGCATACCGCTCATTTTGGAAGAATCATTGATGCTTCTAATATAGAAAATCCTAAGATTATAGATGAAGTATTGGCCACTATTTTTGTAGCACCAAAATCATACACAGGTGAAAATACGGTAGAAATTAGTTGCCATGGTTCGGCTTATATTCAACAACAAATTTTACAACTATTTATAAAAAATGGTGCGCGTTCGGCCAAGCCTGGTGAATTTACCATGCGCGCGTTTTTAAATAAAAAACTCGACTTAACACAAGCCGAAGCCGTAGCTGATTTAATAGCCAGTAATAGCGAAGCCAGTCACCAAACTGCCATGACACAAATGCGTGGTGGCTTTTCGAGTCAGATTACAGATTTACGCGAACGATTGGTGAACTTTGCTTCCTTGATAGAACTTGAATTAGATTTTGGGGAAGAAGATGTAGAATTTGCCAGTAGGCCGCAACTAAAAGATTTAGTTCAAAACATTTTAAATTTGGTGCAATCGTTATTGCAATCGTTCAAATATGGAAATGCCATTAAGAATGGAATTCCAACGGTTATAGTTGGAAAACCCAATGCTGGAAAATCAACTTTACTGAATGCTTTGATAAACGATGAAAGAGCCATTGTAAGCCACATAGCAGGTACCACACGCGATACCATAGAAGAAACATTTATCATTGATGGCATTTTATTTCGCTTAATTGATACCGCAGGTATTAGAAAAAATACGACTGATGCCATTGAAACCATAGGTATTGAACGTACTTTTGAAAGCATTAATAAAGCAAGTATTGTTATTTATTTATTTGATGCAAGCACCACCACTGAGGAAGAATTAAAAACAGAATTGGATGCATTGATTAGTCACCATGCGGTGGTAATTCCTGTTGGTAATAAAATTGATTTATTGGCTGAAAACAAAAACGATATTCTTGATTCATTTATTGCCAGCAGCAACCAAGCGAAGCCAATATTTGTAAGTACCTTACAAAAAAATAATTTGACAGCATTGAACCAAAAATTAATTGAAATAATTAGAGGAGATGCAGTTAAAAACGATGTAATTATAACCAATATGCGCCATTATGAAGCCTTGTTAAATACATCAAACTCATTGCAAGATGTATTAACGGGAATGGACATGCAACAAACAGGCGATTTATTGGCATTTGACATTCGCAAAGCAATTTTTCACCTTGGTGAGATAGTTGGGGATATATCAAGTGACGACTTATTAGCCAATATATTTAGCAAGTTCTGTATCGGAAAGTAACAGCGCAAAACAAACAACATACATTTTTATAGCAAAAAACTACTAAGCCCTTATAAACAGGGCTTTTTTGCGTTTATACTATTGGTTTGTTTATATTTATTATTTGTTTATTTAGGGTGAATTTGTACCTTATTTGTACCTAAAAATAGTGCTAAACTTTTGGCTGCAGTTTATTTTAATTTTATTCCGCTCCAACTCGCATCTTGCGAATAAAGTTAATGTATATTCTCCGGCTGATTAATACTTTAAAAAGATAGAAAAAATAATTGGGCGAGAAGCATAAAAAACTCAAACTCGCATGTTGCGAGCGAGTGCTGACAAACCCAGTAGTTATTTTATAATTTCAACCTTGTTAGTGGCTATCAGTTTATTATTAACATCGTAGATTGTTAAAATATAAACACCATTACTTAAACCAGAAATATCAATGGTAGTGCTATTTTTGGATATAATAGTTTGTCCTAAAATTCCTGTTAGTTTGGCGATGAAATATCCTGGATTTTCTAAATCAACGACCAAATAAGTAGATGCTGGATTTGGATAAACTTTTATTGAGTTTAACCTTGGTGAAGTTACAGAAATGCCAGTATGAATAGCTATTTTCAAGGTATCGTTGATTATTGCACTAGCAATATAAATGGTATCATGTTTATTAGCCAATTCTGTTTGAAGCAAGCGAATGCTTATACCTTTATTGGTAGTATCCGATTTTAATTGGAACATTGCTAAACCTTTGATAGTGGTATCGTTTATTAAATTGGTTATTGTTATGTTTTTATTGACAGTGTCGGTTTTTAAATTGGCAATGATTGAACTTTTACTAATAGAGTCGCTTCTTAAATTGGTAATGACTCTACTTTTATTGGCAGTATCGTTTATTAAATCGAAAATTACGCTATTCCTATTGATTGAATCGCTTCTTAAATTTGAAATTGCAATACCCTTATTGGTAGTATCAATTTTTAGACTATTTATTGTTAAACCTTTACTGGTGGTATCTGCTTTTAAAGCAGTAATTTGTATACTTTTATTGGTGGTGTCGCCTATTAAAGCAGTAATTAATAAAGCTTTATTGGTGGTATCACTTTTTAACAAATCAATAGTTGTTGTTTTTAAAATTGAATCATTCTTTAATTGAATCAATCGTAATGAATCGCTTGCAATATTTGAAATGAATAACTTAACAATATTTGAAGTATCAATGCATTCACCATCTCTAGAAATAATTCTGAAAGGTTGATTGTGATTGGTGTAGGAAATATTAGAAACAGCTAAATCATTGGTTTGTGTGCCTGAATATTGATTCATATTTGACAAGTTTTGCCATCCACATCCAATAGGATTTGTTTGCCATTGATAATTGTAATTTGAACCTGCATGTACAAGTGTAAAGTTTTTATTATTGCCAATGATACCATATTGATTACTTGGTTGCGTTGTTATTGTATTTGGACAACCATAGTTTAATTTAGTTATTTCTAATGGCGTTAAAGCCCTATTCCAAATACCAATTTCATCGATAACACCTTTGAAGAATTGACCGGTGCCATTGGTAGCGCCAATGATTATTGACGAAGTATTGAAATTTGGTATAAGTGTAGTTAAAATATTGTTTTGTAAAACACCATCAATATATAAGCTGGTAGTATCATTTTTTCTTACACTAATTACATGATGCCAAGTATTGTCGTTTAAATAATTTCTATTAGTGCTGTTTGCATAATCCCATCCATTTGTTGGTGGATTATTAGCTCCCACTGACCAATTATCTTCCATAGCAGCAATTTTACCAGTTGATCTTAATAATATTTGGTAACCATTATGACCGTTTGAAAGGTTTCCTAAAATTCCCGCATCTGAAGAGCTATCGGTACTTTTCACCCAAACAGATACTGTTCTATTATTTACAAGATTTAATCGCGTACTAATAGCGGTTGTAATTTTGGAAGAAGTACCATTAAAACTATAAGCTTTATTTGCTATTCCAAATCTATCCGTTGTCAGAGTTGCTCCACTTACCAAACCATTCAAGCCATATCCACTTGAGTCGTTGGCATTGCCTGTAAATGGCCACCATGCAACAAGCCCAGAAGTTGAAACATAATTGGGTGTTATTGGATAAATTAAATTACCAAAAATACTTTCATAATTATTGGCATATTGATACCTACTAGCACAAGTGCTCACAGCATCCCAATTAACAGACCAAGTCATCATACCTCTTAAATTAGGATAACCGCCTGTTTGAGCCAATACATAAGTGCCGGGTTTTGGACCTTTTCCTAACAAATAATTCAAAGCAGCTTTTACCGTTACTGAATCTGTAAAACCACCACCTGCAGCGCTGCTACAAGCTGGCAAACCAATAGCTATTTTACTGGCGGGTAAACCTGCAAATGCTCCACCCGATGTATTGAATCCACGAATGACTGCTTCTGTCATGGCCACTATAAAATCTGCAGTTCCCTGCGTATAAACTCTGCTATCAATTCCATACATGGTTCCACTATTGTAAAGTTGAACTTGCAATAAATCGATTGAATCTCTTAACGCATTGATTAAAGTTAAATAGCCTCCCCATATACTTCCAAATCCTGACATTCCACCTTGAACATAGGCAGTTTCTGGTGCCATGGAAAGCAAAAGTTTTTGCGGATGTGTAATTCTATAATTTGTCATAATTTGTTTTATGGCATCAATTAAATTTACTTGAGCAATATTTCCTGGCGAGGCTATGGTTCCTCCACTTATTAAAATAGAACTTCCATTTTCAATGTCTATGTCAATTCCATCAAAACCATAAGTATTTATTATATTGGTCATAGAACTTACAAAAGCATTTTTATTGGCAGTAGTTGTAAGGTCAATGGTAGCAGTAGCTCCTCCGATGCTTAACAATACTTTTTTCCCTTGTAATTGCAATGCTTGAACTTTATTAATAAACGTACTTTGTGAAACAATAACTGGTGTAAAAAGCATGGTCATATTGGAAGTAGACGTTGGCATAGCAAAAGCCACTTCAATTATATTGTACCTATTATCAATTGAATCTAAATGAATATAAGGAGCACTCAAATCATTCCAATTATGCCAATAACCTATTAATGCGGGATTGGGTAATTGTGCTTTTGCAATATTGATAGTTATAATAAATGTAATTAAAAGGAAGGTAATTTTTTTCTTCATATTCTTTTATAATGATGTTACCACTAATATTATTTTTTACGTTTATGCAATGATAATTTTTTTTTGTTGAAAATTAATGGATTATATGGTGAATATATTTTGAAATATTAGTATACTATTAATTAATCAAACTGAGACTTTCACTATAAAGGAGGGTGATTTTTCATTAGTTTATAATTAGCTTTTATATTTTAATTTTTATCAAATTCCAATGAATAGTTTGATTACATTTTACCTTAATTTAAACTATTTAAAAATCATTGCCAAGTTTATCAAATCAATTTATTTTTATTTCATATCAATTTTCATATCATTTTTGAAATTAATTTAATATAGATAATAATTTGTTAATTTTAAATCAATACATTAAGTTGCCAATTATTGACAATAAAATGGAAGAAAGCAACAATACCCTTACATTTAAAATTTATTATTCACTAAAAAAAAAGCCACATAGCATAACAAGTTTGATGGAGGTATGCACTTTAGCTGGATTTAAAATAAGTGCAAGAAGTTTATACAGACATATACTAAAAATAGAAAATAGTTTAGATCTAAGCATTGAAATTTTAGAAACTGAAGTATTAAATCATAATAAAAAATTATTTTTTATCAGGTCAGTGGAAAGCAATGATTTGCTAGCAAGAAATAACAGTAGTCAGTGGATTTTGTTAATCACTCAGTTATTTTTGAATGCCAAAACATCCCATCAAATATTTAATCAAAATAATGAATTTGAGAATTTTATTGATAAAATAAAGCAAAAGTCTCCTTTAAAAGTAAAAGAGATTATTTCATTGGAAACCTTTAATAAACAAATTATAAACTCCCGTTTTGGTCAAGCTAATTTTTGCGATAAGCAACAACAAATATTAATAGATTTGATGTGGTGTATGAACAAAAGAGTATATTTTAAAATTAATGAATTTGAATTATCAACTACCAAAAAATATAACGAACAACCTCAATTAAATGAACTATTAATACCATTAAAAGTAATTTACCACCGGAAGGATTTTATTTTAAAATGCTATTCAGTAAAATCAAAAAAAATATTTACACTAGAATTTGATAAAATCACGAAAATATGTATTCAAAAAGAAAGCTATCAATTACTTAAAATAGTGTTGGAAAGCGATGGTCATGACTTTGGTTTTCATCCACCTATTTGTAAAACTATTTATCATATAAAACTGCTGTTCCCTCCTACTCCTGGTGGATTTATAATGAATAGATTTTGGCATGAATCACAAAAATTTAAAATAAAAAAAGATGGTTTTATATTAATGACATTAGATGTGAGAGTCTGTATTGAACTATTAGGATGGATTATGCAATGGATGGATAATGTACAAGTAATATCACCTGTTTTTATTAAAAAAATTATAAGCGAACGATTATCAAATATGAAACAAATAAATGAAAATAACATATTGCCAATTAACAATAGCAATAGTCTTAATTAGTAAGTTTTAATATCCTGCTTTCTAATAATAAATACAAAAAAAATACTATCGATTGGAAATTGATTTTTTGTATTTACTAATTAGCTTTTAGAAAAAAAAAGAATTTACAATCTTTCAAAAACATCAATAATGCCAATTTTTATTTTTTTTACTTATAAACTGTATGTCATTTTATGGCAGTATTTCAGTGTAAATTTGAATTATTAATTAATATTAAAATTATGAGGAGAATAATTGAAAATTTGAACTGCGTATTAATTGTATTGATTTACTCAATACTTTTATTATCAATTCCTATGGTATTAATGGTGGAATTAATAATAAATTCAGTTTATAAAGTTGCTATTTTTTTGAAATTAAAAAACAGGAAAAACCATACTAAAAAAACACAATTCCAAATATTGTATTATACTTCATAAGCATTCAATAAAAAAACAAATATTTTTAAATATATATGAAACTACTAAAAAAATCAATTTCAAACACACTTCTATTTTTTACATTTTTAATAATTATATTCAGTTGTAATAGTAATTCCCAAACAGCTAAAACAATTAATGAAAATGAATTATTTAAACAAGATGAGTTGGAATCAATTTATGGAATTTATGAATTTAAAAATAATGATATTGAACTAAAAATAGAAATAAAAAATAATTATTGGTCGGGCACAACTAAAATTATTACTGGTACTGGAGATGCCTATGATAAAGAAAATATTCAGTATGATAATGGAATAACAAAAGGAAATGACTTATATGAAAAAGAAGGTTTTATAAAAATAGGTAACATAGATGGCAATAATTTAATGACTACTATTGGAGGTCAAAAAGTTATATTAAATAAAATTGATATTTATAGAATTAAATAAGGGAAATCAATAAGAATAGCTACATATAAAACAAAAGCAATGAAATAAATTCATTAGCTATTTAAGTTTATTTAATAAATATTTTTTTATTAAAACGAATAAAAATAACAAAACATAATTATTTATTAAAAGTCAAAAATGCTTTACCCAAGTTATTAATAACGTCAGTAATAAGCATACTTTCCATCGATTGATTTTTCAAAGTTATATCGGCAGCTAAACCATGTATATATACGCCCAAAAGCGCTGCATTAAATGGCATATAACCTTGAGCTAAAAAAGCAGTAATAATTCCTGAAAGCGCATCGCCCGAACCTGCTTTTGCTAAGCCAGCATTTCCATTTGTATTAATATAAGAATTACCATTAAAAGTAACTAAAGTTTGATGACCTTTTAAAACAATTACAATATTATATTTTTTAGCAAATAAAACCGCTGAAAGCATGCGTTCATTATGGTTTTCATGTTTTCCAAATAGTCTATCAAATTCTTTTGAATGTGGAGTAATAACAGTTTCTTTTGGCAGTTTATTAAAAAAATCGTTGTTATTAGCAATTATATTTAAAGCATCAGCATCTAATAATATTGGATTTGTAAATGTTGTAAAAATATGCTTTAAAATATTTACTTCTACTTTGTGAGTGCCAATTCCAGGCCCAATTGCTAATGCAGAATATTTGAAAATATCTTTTTTTGTATTACTACGAAACACCGTCATTGCTTCTGGAATAGAAACCTGTAATGCCAAACATTCCGTTTCGGGAATATTAACAGAAAGCATTCCCACACCAGCTCTCATGCAAGCTTTGGAAGCAATAACAGCAGCCCCCATTTTGTTTTTACAACCTGCAATAATTAATGCATGGCCATAATCGCCTTTATGAGAATTAGTTTTTCGAGTTTTTAATATACCTCGAATAATAGATTTAGTAAGCTTTTTCAATTTTTTAAAACAACTTTAATTTACTAAAGTGTTCCTCTTCGTGCTTGTTCAGCTTCTATTGATTCAAACAATGCTTGAAAGTTTCCTTTACCGAAACTTTTGGCACCTTTTCTTTGAATAATTTCAAAAAACAAAGTGGGCCTATCTTCTACCGGTTTAGTAAATATTTGGAGTAAATAACCTTCTTCATCTCTATCCACCATAATGCCCCATTTTTTTAATTCATTTAAGTCCTCAGCTATTACTCCTACTCTATCTGCCACGGTATCGTAATAAGTTCCTGGAACGTATAAAAATTCAACACCACGTTTGCGCATTTCCGAAATTGTAAAAACTATATCATCTGTAGCTACAGCAATATGTTGGCAACCCGCACCTTTATAAAAATCTAAATATTCTTCTACTTGGCTTTTCTTTTTACCTATAGCTGGTTCGTTAATAGGAAATTTAATATAACCATTTCCATTACTCATTACTTTGCTCATTAAAGCAGTAAATTCAGTAGAAATATCCTTGTCGTCAAAAGTAATTAAATTGGCAAAACCCATTGCAGTAGCATAAAAATCAGACCATTTATTCATATCGCCCATGTGTACATTTCCAACCATATGGTCAATGAATTTTAAGCCGCAAGATCCAGGTTCATAAAAAGTTTCTAATACTTCATAACCTGGCAAAAATACACCATTATAATCTTTGCGTTCAATAAAAACATGAACAGTATCGCCATAAGTATGAATTCCACTCATGCGAACTTTGCCATTTTTATCTTCAATGGTTTGTGGCTGCATATATGGCATTGCTCCTCGTTTGGTAGTTTGTTCAAAGGCGTCATAAGCATCATTAACCCATAAAGCTATAACTTTTACCCCATCGCCATGTAACTTTAAATGCGTTGCAATGTCACTATCCACGTCAAAAGGAGTTGTTAGTACTAATCTAATTTTCCCTTGTTGAAGCACATAGGAAGTTCTGTCTTTCAAACCCGTTTCTAACCCTGCATAAGCCAAGTCTTTAAAGCCAAAAGCAGTTTTATAAAAATGGGCTGCTTGTTTTGCATTTCCAACATATAATTCTACATAATCGGTTCCATTTATTGGCAAAAAATCTTGTGCTTTATCAAATATTTTATCAGTTGAATAATTAAAGTTTTCAACTTTAGTTAAGTCTGTCATAATTTTTGTTTTTTTTAATAATTGTTTTTTGAAGTATTGTTTATATCCAACTTTGGTAGTAATCTGTTACTTCCAATTCCATTGCTTCTTTAGTAATTTTTACTGGATTAAAAGGATCAATCATTACTGCTAATTCGTTGGTAGCAGTTTTGCCAATACTTCTTTCTATAGCACCTGGATGTGGCCCATGAGGCAATCCGCCTGGATGTAAAGTAATTTGTCCTTTTTGAATATTATTTCTACTCATAAAATCGCCATCTACATAATATAATAACTCATCGCTATCTACATTGCTATGATGGTAAGGAGCAGGAATAGCCAGAGGGTGAT
This sequence comes from Bacteroidota bacterium, assembly GCA_947453415.1. Classification (GTDB taxonomy): domain Bacteria; phylum Bacteroidota; class Bacteroidia; order UKL13-3; family UKL13-3; genus JAAFJM01. Next base: position 32,044 of record CANGGG010000009.1, read on the forward strand.
AATCGTACAAACGAGGAACAAATGAACAAATTACAAAATTTTTTCCTTGAAAATTCTGATGAATTGGAGGAGGCATGTGAATACGACCAGTAATTGGTTCAAAATTAAAAATAGAAAACGCATAAGGATAACAACATCCATCCCAACCTATTAAATCAAACGGATGTGTTTCATATATATATGGATAAATTAATCCTCGTTTTTTTATTTTAATCAAAAAATCTCCTTCTTCATCATGGGTTTCCATGTTTTGTGGCGTTCTAAAATCACGTTCACAAAAAGGAGAATTTTCCATGTATTGACCATATTTATTCCTATATTTTTCAGGAGTTTCTATTGGCCCATGCGATTCAACAATAAGTAATCTATTTGCATTGGTAGTAAAAATAATTTGGTAAACAGTACCTCTAGGAATAATTAAATAATCGCCATAAGCAAAATCAATATTACCATACATGGTTTTTAAAACGCCATTGCCTTCATGAATAAAAATCATTTCATCAGCATCAGCATTTTTAAAGAAATAATCTTTGGTGCCTTCTATAGGAGCGGCAACCCCAATACTCATATCATCGTTAAAAAACAATGTTTTTCTACTTTCTAAATAGTCATTAACGGCAGGCGCTTGATAGCCCATGTAACTCCTATTTTGTAAATTGTCTTCAATGGCAACTTCAGGACGAACAGAATAAGGTTTACCTTTTTCTTTTACTCTTGTTGGTAAATTAACATGGTATACCAAAGATGAAACACCTGAAAAACCTTCCGTACCAAAAAGCTCTTCGTGGTACAATTCACCATTGGGTTGACGAAATACAATATGTCGTTTTTGAGGTATTAATCCTACTTGTTTATATAAAGGCATGGGTATAATATTACGGTTGTAAAATTATTTTTTAGCACGCCCTTTTTAAACCACCACGGTCAATAAGGAAAATGACTTATATTGGCAAATAAACAAACTACATACAGCTAAATTACAAAGAAATAATGACAAACTTTTATTGTATTTTGAAAAAATCCTCTTCCAAAATGGCATATTCATAATTATCGAACCATTGGCCTCTAATTGGCAAAATTTTTCTGCAATGTCCTTCTTTTAATAATCCTGATTTTTCTAAAACTTTAGCTGAAGCAATATTCTCGGTAGCGCATCCAGCAGTTATTCTGTGTAATTTTAATTGATTAAAACAAAAATCTAAAACCAATTTCACAGCCTCTGTTGCAAATCCATTATTCCAATATTTAGGAAATATTTTATAGCTTATTTCAGCATTGAAATATTTGGGCTTTCCTATATTAATTAGTATTAAGCCCAAAAATTCTTGCATTAAATTTTCAATTACGAAAATGTATTTTTTACAAGGAATTTCCGATTGTAATGTTAACCATGCTAATACCAAATCTTCCGTTTCTATCATAGAACTTGGAATCCCCGATGTGTTGAATTTATCAATTTCTGGTAAACAATGTAATTCATGAATAATTTTGACATCCGAAAAAATTACTGGCCTTAAACAAATACGTTCTGTTTTTAGTATCACTATTGGAATTAATTTTTATGGAATTAATAAAATAAACTACCTGATAAAACGAAGTCTCTCCCCTTTTTTACTTTCATTAAAAACTCCATTTTGATAAGTTAAATGCCCACTTACAATGGTGGTATCAATACTTACTTTAAAAGTATAACCTTCAAAAGGACTCCAGTTGCATTTATATAAAATATTTTCTTTGGTGATTGTTTGAGGTTTATTCATATCCACTAAAACCAAATCGGCCCAAAAACCTTCACGAATAAATCCACGTCTGTCTATGTCAAACAAAATAGCTGGATTATGACACATTTTTTGAACAACATTTTCTAAAGATATTTTTCCTTGTAAATGACTTTCAATCATGGCTTGCAAACTATGTTGAATTAAAGGACCGCCACTTGGCGCATTGATATAAGATTGTTCTTTTTCAGCAATGGTATGTGGCGCATGATCGGTAGCAATTACATCTACTCTTCCATCGTTCACTGCTTTCCAAATAGCGTCTCTGTCTTCCGCAGTTTTAACCGCAGGATTCCATTTGATATAATTTCCTTTGGTAGCATAATCTTCTTCACTGAACCATAAATGATGTATACAAGCTTCGCAAGTAATTTTCTTTTCACTTAAAGGAATATTGTTTTCAAACAAATTCAATTCCTCCTTAGTGCTAATATGTAAAACATGTAAACGTGTATTGTATTTTTTTGCTAAAGCAATAGCAAAGCTAGATGATTGATAACAAGCTTCTCCGCTTCTAATCAAAGGATGTTGAATTGCAGATAAGCTATCGCCAAATTCAGCTTTAAATTTAGCCGTATTTTCTTTGATTAAAGGATCATATTCGCAGTGCGTTGCAATCAAAGTTTTTACTTGACTAAAAATGTTTTCTAATGCTTGTGGATCATCCACCAACATATCGCCAGTGCTGCTACCCATAAATATTTTTACACCACAAACTGCGCTTTCATCTACCTTCAACAATTCATTTAAATTGGTATTAGTGGTACCCATATAAAATGAATAATTAGCCAAAGAAACTTCACTAGCTCTCGTATATTTTTGTTCTAATAATTCAATGGTTGTAGCACTCGGAATGGTGTTTGGCATTTCCATATAACTGGTACATCCACCAGCTACAGCCGCTTTTGCTTCAGTATATAATTCGCCTTTATGGGTTAGTCCAGGTTCTCTAAAATGTACTTGATCATCTATGACACCTGGCAATAAATATTTTCCATAAGCATCTATTACCACATCAGCTTTGATGGCAATGGCATTGGTATCTATTTTTTCAATGAAGCCATTTTTAATGAGCACATCTGCACCAAATATTTTACCTTCATTTACTAATGTAGCGTTTTTTATAAGTATTGTTTGCATGATATTTACACTATTTAATCTATAGTCGCTATTACCTTTAACTCAATGGCAATAGGTGTTGGTAAACAAATTATTTGTATGGTAGTTCTACAAGGTTGACTATCTTTAAAGTACTCAGCCCACAATTGGTTATAAGTTTTAAAGTCATCTTTCATATTGGTCAAAAACACTGTTACATCTATAATTTTATCCCAACTGCTGCCAGCATCTTCCAATATATATTTGATGTTTTGAAAAACAGAATGGCATTGCGTAGCGATATCATAACTTACAATTTCACCTTGTTCATTTAACTCAACTCCAGGAATTTTTTTTGTGCCTTTTTCTCTTGGCCCAACTCCTGAAAGAAATAATAAATTACCTACTCGTTTTGCATGAGGATATAAACCTACAGGTTCTGGTGCTTTTGATGAATGTATATCTGCCATTTTTGTTGATTTGTTGATTTGTCGATTTATTGATTTGTTGATTTGTTGCTAATTGCTCACATTCCGCATTTTTGGCACTTCGGAATTCGCACTTTTTCTACTTCCATTCCAAAGTTTCAATTAAACGGAGCATGTCTTTTTTCAAATAAGCTAAAACAGGCGCAATAGAATCTTGATTGGTAACAGCGTTAAAATAAAGCGAACCGCGCAAAAAATGTTTGGTACTATCAGTTATATAAAATTGAGCATTAGTGGCAGTATTTCCGTCTAGCTCATAAAAAATACCATATTTCCCTGGTCTTGAAATATAATTTTCAAAAATTTCATCCGCTTTCATGGTGTGTTTATACACCATTGTTCTGCTGTCGTTTAGTAGTTTAAAAAGAGAATCTCGATTAGCTATGTTTTTATAGCTTAAATGCAAAGTAGCATGAAAAGGTTTGTATTCTACATTGAACCAGCAAGGTTCAGCATTTGGATAATGATCTAATTCAACGCTAGCATATTCGGGAACATCCATGCTATAACTACAAGGATTTTGAGATCGGTAATATTTTTTTACAGGCAAATCAATTCTTTCATAACCTCTTGGTTTTGGAATAATTACTTCTTCGTTGCATGCAGCAAAAAGTAAAATACTTAGCATTATAAAAACACTTTTATTCATTATCTATCAATTGAAATTTTTACTCTTTTTATTCTGCGTTTATCAACTGCTTCAATTTTGAACACTAAATTTTGAAACTTTATTTCTTGATTTTGCTTAGGCATGTTTTCATTTAATTCTAAAATTAATCCAGCCAGCGTATCGGCTTCGTTCCTTACTTCATCAAATAAATCCTGCTCCATTTCTATGTATTTGCATACATCGTTGATGAGCATTTTTGCTTCAAAAACAAATGTGTTATCATCCAATTTGCTGTAATAAATTTCATCTTCATCAAACTCATCATTTATTTCACCAAAAACTTCTTCTAAAATATCTTCCATGGTAACCAAACCACTGGTTCCGCCAAACTCATCTACCACTATTGCCATGTGAGTTCTTTTGTTTTGAAAGTCTTTTAGTAAATCATCTATTTTTTTAGATTCAGGAACATAAAAAGCTTTTCTGGCTAACCCCTGCCATTTAAAATCAGCGCTTTCGTGTATATGCGGCAAAATATCTTTAATGGAAATTACTCCTTTTATTTCATCTAAACTTTCACTATAAACTGGTATACGTGAATAGCCTAATTCATCAATTAATTGAAGTAATTCTGTAAAATTACTTTCTATGTCAATAGCAGCAATATCAGGCCTTTGGCACATAATTTCAGTAACATTAGTATTTACAAAATTTACAATACCTTTTAGAATTGATTTCTCTTGTTTTGGAGCATCTATTTCAGTAGTAATATCAATGGCATGGCTTAATTCATCTACGCTTAAAATATGACCACGTTTGGTAACACGTTTATCAATAATAGAAGTAGAGTTTTCCAAAACATAAACCAACGGACGGAATAATTTATACATATAAAACATAAAAACTGCCACCCATGCTGAAACTTTCATGTTGTTTTGTACTGCATATATTTTGGGAATTACTTCGCCAAATAATACAATCATAAAAGTTACAAAAACTACTTCAATTAAAAAACCAAATAATGGATTGTTTTCAAAGTCGAAAATGGTTGTTAACAAAACTGTTGAAACCATCACCATTGCTACATTTATAAAGGTATTACCAATTAAAATAGTAGCTAATAATTTTTTAGGATTATTAATTAAATATTTGATTGCTTTTGAAGTGCCAGAAGCATCATTTGTGAGTTCTTCAATTTGCGTTTTATTCAATGAAAACAAGGCATTTTCTGATCCAGAAAATAATGCTGAAGACAATATAAACAAAACAATTGCAATCACACTTCCAAGAATTGAAGGCCAATCGGCTAATTGCAAATTAGAATTGATATATGATAATGTTACAAATTGTAAATTAAGCGGAGGTTCCATTAATTGAATTTTATTTTTGCAATTATAAATAAAATTTATTTCCAATTTTAGCTAAAATTTTTTATCTGTTAATTGTTCTAATCTATTACGTTCAAATTCTATTTCATTTTTTAAATAAATTTACTCCAACATTTATATCCAACACCGGTAAAAATTGAAAATAATCAACTCTATTGGCATTTGGAAAAACTGGAACAATGCCTAGCTTAACTTTAAAGTTAAATATACTCTTCGCCATTTTTTCATTGTAATAACCAAAGGAAGGGTATGCATTATATCCGTTTATACCATAAAGTACGTCATACTGACTATTTATATCATAGTTGTCCCAGACATGTATAAAAGTTATTCCACAGGAAAAACTCTTTTTAGGTCTCTTTTTGCTAGTAAGCAATAAATTGCTTGATAATGACACTTTGGAAAAGGAATTACCAAAATATAAAAGAGGATTTAGGGATACGAGAAAATAAAACATATTATAGCCATAATAATTTAATTCAAAACTAGCATTTTTAAACTTATAGTCAATTCCCACCATGCCTCCATAAAATATAGGTGATGAACCGATATGAAATCCAATGGAGTGATTTAAACTTGAATGATTCGAAGTGTTGCTAATGCTATCTTTATCCTGTGAATAAATATTGTATTTATTCAACATTATTAATGATAGAAAAAGAAGTTTTTTTATCATTTCTAATTTCATTGAAAAGTATAATTTTTATTACAACTTAATATGATTACAATAATTGATAGCATTAAATTTAAATATATCCAAACTTAATAAAAAATATAAAAATAGACAAATTCCTAATAAGAGTTAGTTTTTATAGCGACCAAAAACTATAAAAATACATTTTGTTTTTTTATTATTGCCTCGTTATATTTTAAATTTATACAAATGAATCCAACAATAGATAAAGATTTAGAATCAGTTGTTATACGCTTTGCAGGCGATAGCGGTGATGGAATGCAATTAACAGGCACTCAATTTACAAACTCAGCAGCTTTATTTGGAAATGATTTAGCAACATTTCCCGACTTTCCAGCCGAAATTCGTGCTCCTATAGGAACTCTTGCTGGTGTTTCTGGCTTCCAAATTCATTTTGGTTCAACGCGTATTCATACGCCTGGCGATATGAGTCATGTATTGGTGGTAATGAATGTTGCTGCCTTAAAAGCAAATATAAAAAACTTAGTAAAAGGCGGTGTTATTATTGCTAATTCCGATGGTTTTGATTCCAAAAATATGCGCTTAGCAAATGTGCCGGAAGATAAAAATCCGCTTACTGATGGATCACTTGACGAATATGATTTAAAAATTATAGATGTAACTAAAATAACTAGAGCAGCTTTAACCGATAGCGGTTTAAGTGTGAAAGAAATTGATCGTTGCAAAAATATGTTTGTACTTGGATTAGTATATTGGATGTATAACAGAAATATGGAAAGTTCTATTGCTTTTGTAAAAGCAAAATTCAAAAAGAACGAAGCCGTTATGAACGCCAATTTAAAAATTATGCAAGCAGGTTGGAGCTATGGCGAAACAACCGAAATGTTTGCTAATAGATACAATGTAGCTCCTGCAAAAATGGAAGCTGGTGTTTACAGAAGCATCATGGGAAACCAAGCTGCAGCTTTAGGTTTAATAGCAGCTTCAGTAAAATCAGGTTTATCTTTATTTTACGGTACTTATCCTATTACTCCTGCTACTGATATTTTACACGAATTATCAAAGTATAAAAACTTTAATATAAAAACTTTCCAAGCTGAAGATGAAATAGCTGCTATTTGTTCTTCTATTGGTGCATCATTTGGCGGAAGCTTAGCAATTACCGGTTCTTCAGGACCTGGAATAGCTTTAAAAGGAGAAGCAATTGGATTAGCAACCATGTTAGAATTACCATTGGTAATAGTAAACGTGCAACGTGCGGGACCAAGTACTGGCTTACCAACAAAAACAGAGCAAGCAGATTTAATGCAAGCTTATTATGGTAGAAATGGTGAATGTCCTTTAGTAATTGTTGCTGCGCAATCACCTGGTGATTGTTTTAACATGGCTTATGAAGCTTGTAGAATTGCTTTAGAGCATATGATTCCTGTATTTTTATTAACTGATGGTTATATAGCTAATGGTTCTGAACCTTGGATGTATCCTCAATCAAAAGATTTACAAGAAATAAAAGTAGAATTTGCTCCTGAAAAAACAAATACAGACGATAAGTTTATGCCATACATGCGTGACGAAAAATTAAGTCGCCCATGGGCATTGCCAGGTACAAAAGGATTAGAACATAGAATTGGTGGATTAGAAAAACAAAATATTACAGGTAATATTAGTTACGATCCAAATAACCATGAACAAATGATTCATTTGCGTCAAGAAAAAGTAGATAAAGTGGCAAATTATATTCCGTTACAAACTATGGACAATGGCCCAGAAACTGGCGATTTGTTAATATTAGGTTGGGGCGGAACTTATGGTGCTTTAAAAACTGCTACCACCATTTTACGTGGCGAAGGTTTAAATGTATCTCATGCGCATTTGCGTTATATCAGTCCTTTTCCTAGTAATTTAGGTGAAATATTGAAAGGTTTTAAAACAGTAGTTGTTCCAGAATTAAACAATGGTCAATTAGTGAAAATTATCCGTGATAAATATTTTATAGATGCTATTCCTTATAACAAAATTCAAGGATTACCATTTATGAGTACTGAAGTAGTAAATAAAATAAAAGAAATTTTAGCTTAAAATATGGAAACAACAGTAGAGAAGTTAACGTCAAAAGATTTTTCATCAGACCAAGAAGTGCGTTGGTGCCCAGGTTGTGGTGATTATAGTATATTGAAACAAGTTCAAACTATTTTGCCTGACTTAGGCAGACCAAAAGAAGAGTTTGTTTTTATTTCAGGTATTGGTTGTTCAAGCCGTTTTCCATATTATATGGATACTTATGGCATGCACTCCATTCATGGAAGAGCTACTGCTATAGCTACGGGCTTAAAAGCTACCAGACCCGAGCTTTCGGTATGGGTAATTACAGGTGATGGAGATTCAATGAGTATTGGTGGAAACCACTTTATTCATATGTTCCGCAGAAATCCTGATTTGAATGTATTGTTATTTAACAACCAAATATATGGTTTAACTAAAGGACAATATTCACCTACAAGTGAGCAAGGAAAAGTAACCAAATCATCACCAATTGGAAGTGTAGATTATCCGTTTAACCCAATTGCATTAGCACTTGGCGCTGATGCGACTTTCGTAGCACGCAGCATGGACAGAGATCCAAAACACCAACAACATGTTATAAAAAGAGGTTACGAACATCAAGGAACATCACTGATTGAAATCTATCAAAATTGTAATGTGTTTAACGATGGTGCTTTTGAAATTTATACCGAAAAAGCCAGCAAAAAAGAAAATATATTATTGATGGAAAATGGAAAACCATTAATTTTTGGCGCCAACGATGACAAAGGAATTAAGTTGGATGGCTTTAAACCAGTAATAGTAAACTTGGCAGATGTTTCTGCAAATGATTTATGGATTCACGATGAAACAGATTTAGTAAAAGCCACTATCCTATCTCGTTTTTACGATGACCCTACTCATCCTGACCATAAACCTCGTCCTTTTGGCGTATTTTATGTAAATAACAACAAAGAAACATTTGATAATTTATTTAACAAGCAAATGGAACATGCAATGGAAAATGGTATGGGCGATTTGGATAAACTAATAGCAGGTAGAGAAACTTGGGTAGTTAACTAATCCTCTTTATTTTAAATTTATTAAAAAAGCCAAGCAGTAATGTTTGGCTTTTTTGATTTTAAAGTAATGAGAAAACTATTTTTTATTTACTAAAATTATATGGCGGTAAAATCATTTTAATAAAATATTTTCGCAGCAGAAATATTATCATGATTCAAGACTTACTCAAACACCAAATAGCTGCTGCTATTAAGCATTTATATCAAATAGATTTACTCGATCACCAAATAGTAATTGAAAATACGAAGCCTGAATTTGAAGGCGATTTTACCTATGTGGTTTTTTCTATTTTAAAACAAAGCAAAAAATCGCCAGAGCAAACTGCTCAAGAGATAGGCGAATATTTGAAAATAAATTTTTCGCATCTTGCAGACTTCAATGTTATCAAAGGATTTTTAAACATATCACTCAGTAAGCAGTTTTGGTTTGAGTTTTTAAATAACACTTATGCTAACAAAGATTATGGGTTTGTATTTACACATAGTGGGCAAAAAATATTGGTAGAATATTCATCGCCAAACACTAACAAACCTTTACACTTAGGACATATTAGAAATAACTTATTAGGGTATTCAGTTGCACAAATTTTAAAGGCAAACGGTCATCAAGTAAACACTTGTAATTTGGTAAACGATAGAGGCATTCACATATGCAAAAGTATGTATGCTTGGATGCAGTTTGGAAATGGCGAAACTCCTGAAAGTGCGGGCTTAAAAGGCGATCATTTGGTTGGGAAATATTATGTAGCTTTTGACAAAAAATACAAACAAGAAATAGCAGCTTTAGTTGCCAATGGAATGCCTGCCGAAGAAGCTGAAAAGAAAGCTCCTGCTATCATTGCAGCGCAACAATTATTATTAAAATGGGAAGCAAACGACAAAGAAACTGTTGACAATTGGAAATTAATGAATGGCTGGGTTTACGATGGTTTTGCTGTTACTTATAAAAAATTAGGTGTTCAATTTGATAAATATTATTACGAATCAAATACTTATATATTAGGTAAAGACATTGTTCAACAGGGATTAGCTACAGAAACATTTTTTAAGAAAGAAGATGGTTCGGTTTGGATTGATTTGACAAACGATGGTTTAGACCAAAAATTATTGCTTCGTGGTGATGGAACTTCGGTTTACATTACACAAGACATTGGAACCGCTGAATTAAAATACAAAGATTTTGACTGCGAACGCTCGGTTTATGTGGTAGGAAATGAGCAAGATTACCATTTTAAAGTATTGCAATTAATTTGCAAACGCATGCATAAACCTTATGCCGAAGGTATTTATCATTTAAGTTATGGAATGGTTGAATTACCACATGGACGCATGAAAAGCCGTGAGGGAACTGTAGTTGATGCCGATGATTTAATAGATGAAATGATTGCTACTGCAACTGCCACAACCATTGAATTAGGCAAAGCAAATGGAATTCCTGAGGGGGAATTAAATCATTTGTATGAGACCATTGGAATGGGTGCTTTAAAATATTATTTGTTAAAGGTAGATCCGAAAAAGAAAATGATGTTTAATCCGGAGGAATCAATCGATTTTCAAGGAAATACAGGGCCTTTTATTCAATATACACATGCTCGTATCAAATCAATATTACGCAATACTGGCGAAATAGATTTTACACAATTTGATTTTAACCAAACAAACTTAAGCAAGCCCGAAAGAGCTTTGTTATTTACTATTTACCAATATCCACAAGCTATTTTTGATGCGGGAAAAGACATGAGTCCTGGTGTTATTTGTAATTATGCTTACGATTTGGCTAAAGCATTTAATCATTTTTACCATGAATGTTCCGTACTAAAAGAAGAAAACTTGGAACAAAGAAATTTTAGAATTCAATTGGTAAACTTAACTGCTCATATTATTAAATCGAGTTTTGGTTTACTAGGCATTGAAGTTCCTGAAAAAATGTAGCTTATCTAGTTTGATATTTAAATAAAGAGTGCTTTATCAAACTCAGGTTTACTATCATTACTTATTCTTTCTTACATATAAAAAAACCACGGTATTTACCGTGGTTTTTTTATATGTAAAATTATAACTGATATTATTATTAATCTTCAAATTTATATCCAACACCTTTTACCGTACCTACCAAATCCTCGCCAATTTTTTCTCTAATTTTTCTTATATGTACATCAATTGTTCTATCACCAACAATGACTTCATCGCCCCAAACTTTTTCTAAAATGCTATCGCGCTTAAAAACTTTTCCAGGTTTACTGGCCAAAAGGTATAATAATTCAAACTCCTTGCGTGCTAATTGAATTTTTTCAGTTCCTTTATACACCATAAAAGTATCCCTATCTATGATTAATCCTTTTACTTTTAATTGAATATTTTCTGGTTCTACATTTTCTACAACTTGTGTTTCTTTTCTTCGTAAAATAGCAGCAATTCTTGTTAATAATACCTTTGGTTTTATTGGTTTGGCTATATAATCATCGGCACCGGCATCAAATCCTGCAAGCTCACTATATTCCTCAGAACGGGCAGTTAAAAAAACTATAAATATTTTGCTTAATGAGGGATTCGTTTTTATTTGCTGACAAGCTTGAATTCCATCCATTAATGGCATCATTACATCCATTAATATTAAGTCTGGTTTTATTTTTTTTGTTTGTTCTATAGCTTCAATTCCATTGTTTGCCAAAAAAACATCATAACCTTCCTTTTTTAAATTATACTCAATAAATTCTTGGATGTCTTTTTCGTCATCTACCACTAGAATTTTGTATTGGTTTTTGTTTTTCATTTCTAGAAACTATTTATATATAATTACACAGCAAAAGTAACAAGTAAAACGTTATGTAATTGTTAACTTAATAACATAAAATAATTATTTCATAATAATTTGTTTATAATCAACTGCATATCCGGTAAATAATCTTCTGAATTCCATCATTTCTCCATCAACAACGAATCCAACTTATTGAACTTAATAAGCACATAATATGCAATTTGGTTCACCTCATGCTGACTCAATTTTGTATAAGCTGGCATGGCCAAATTATATTCCACTCCATTTACTTTGATGGAACCTTTTTGACCATGTTTTATAATGGAATCAACCATATTTGGATTATTTAAAATATAATCGGAGTTCAATAATGGCGGATATAAACGCGCAAAACCACTTCCATCTTTTTGGTGGCAATTGCTACAATTTCTCTCATATAATTGGTAACCAGATGCCAAATTTACAGAAGCATTTGAAAATTGGTTTTCAATACATGCACTGAATATCAAAACAAAAATAATAAATAAGATAATGCTACTCTTTTTCATTCAATAAAAGCTCCATATCCTCCATTAAAGTTTTGGTATCCTTCTCACTTGTTCCATCATAAATTCCTCTCACTCTTCTATTTTTATCAATCAATATTAATCCACCGCTGTGCACATAACCTCCCGGTTCCGTTGAGTCAGGCAAAGCTGTTGCATAATATCCATGCGTGGCTAATTCATATATTGAATCCCTGTTACCTGTTAAAAAATGCCATTGTTTACTATCAGCGCCTAATCGTTCAGCAAAGTTTTTTAAAACCGCTACGGAATCATGCTCTGGGTCAATGGTGTGAGATAAAAATAAAATATTAGGATTGCCTTTAAATGCTTCGTAAACCGTTAGCAAATTCTTTTTCATTCGTGGGCAAATGGTTGGACAAGTAACAAAAAAGAAATCGGCTACATATATTTTACCATTTATGGTATTTTGATCAATGATTTTTCCATCTTGATTGGTGAGCGAAAAATCAGGAACAGTTTGATAAATGGTATCAATTACTTCTTGGCCATTTACTGTTTTTACATCAACTGCTCTTTCCCCTAAAATAGGTAGTTTTTTTTTGCCGCAGGCAATCAATAAACCTGCCAATAATACCAATATTATTATTTTATATTTCATTTCTTTAAAATTGCTTTTGCTTCTTTGATGCTTTCAAAAGTAAGACTATATACTTTATTTATTTCAGCTAATTGATTGATCAAATATTTTTCGGCAGAATCAGCATTCAAATTGGGTGTTTTGTATGCATGCATCCAATCCAACATACTTCTGTCGGCCTTGTACAAATGGCTTGAAATAACTAACAATGAATCTTTAAAAGCTCCATTTTCTATTGAATCAATTTGATTATTAATTTCCTTTTTTAACGATAATACCAAAGCAGATTTTGCCATTGATTCATCATGAATTTGCATTATTTTATCATCTAAAACATGTGCGTTATAGGGTGCTTCATTGCATGCAAAAAACAACAAAGCAATCATTGAAAAAATTGATATTTTTATCATTTCAGTTTTTTAATTAAGGTTAAACAAAAAAAAACAGTTATCAAAAATGGTAACTGTTTCTTTAAAAAAATTGTTTAAATATTATGCTTTCTTAACAAAACAAGCTTTTAAAACCATCATCGATTTTTCAACTTTCCCTTCTATTTCTTCTTCACTGTCTGTTAAACGAATGTTTTTAACAATGGTTCCGCGTTTAATAACCGATGACGAACCTTTCACTTTTAAATCTTTTATTATTGATACAGAATCACCTTCATTTAATAAGGTTCCGTTGCTGTCTTTAACTTCCATCATTGTATTTTTTGTTTAGGGTAAATATTATAATTTTATGGGTGCAATATTAATTTATTTGCGTGGCATTAAGTGAATTGCTTCCATGACTTTTATTTTGAATAATGGAAAGGAAATAGAAAATTCGATAATTAATAATCTATATTTGTCCTTAGGTGGTATACTCACCAATTGAATTTAAGTGGTTGTCCTCGGTTGGTGTCCTCACCAATCGAATTTAGCCAAGATACTTTGCTACCAAAGGCATTCTTCGGCCTTGTCCAAACGATTTGCTAGAAACTCTTAAAACCGGTGGCGCTTGTAACCGTTTCCATTCATTGGTATTTACCATTTTTAAAGTTCGTAATACCAACGCTTCATCAAATCCCAAGGTAATGATTTCCTGCGGACCTTTTCGCTCTTCAATATAATGGAACAGAATGGCATCTAACACTTCATAATCAGGCAATGAATCACTGTCTTTTTGATTTGGACGTAATTCAGCACTTGGCGCTTTTGTTAATATATTTTTAGGTATAATTTCTTTGTTTCTATTTATGTAATCGCAAAGCGCATATACTTCTGTTTTGTATAAATCGCCAATTACTGAAATGCCACCACACATGTCACCATATAAAGTTCCATAACCTACAGCCAGTTCACTTTTATTGGAAGTATTGAGTAAAATATAACCAAATTTATTGGCCAAAGCCATTAAAATAATAGCCCTACTCCTACTTTGCATATTTTCCTCAGCAATTCCAAATTCCGTATTTTCAAACTGTTTGTTTAAGGTATTTTGCAAAGCATCAAAAGTTTTTTCAATGGAAATTAAATCATATTTTACTCCTAAATTTTCAACTAATTTTTCAGAATCCGAAACTGAATGATCGCTGCTGTATTGCGAAGGCAACATGACTGCCATTACGTTTTCGGCACCCAAAGCTTTAGCGGCTAAATATACTACCAGCGCAGAATCTACTCCACCCGAAAGACCAAGTATGGCTTTTTTAAATCCTTGTTTTCTAAAATATTCTTTTATACCAAGCACCAATGCTTGTTCTATATTTTGGTAATTTATTATTTCATTTTCCTTATTTTGTAAAATAATTCCCATTGAATTGATGGCATCCAATTCCACCATTATTGTATCTTCTTCAAAATGTCTCAATTGTTTTACAGTATCGCCATTGCTATTCAACACACAACTTCCACCATCAAAAATTAATTGCGTTTGCGCACCAATATGATTTACATAAAACAGCGGTAAATTATATTTTATGGCATTGGTTTTTAAAACTTCCAAACGTGTATTTATTTGCACTTTGCTGAATGGCGAAGCAGCTATATTTATTATACAATCAGGCTGCTGTTTGATTAATTCATCCATTGGACATTGAATATACATTGGATTAGCGTTTAAATTCCACAAATCTTCGCAAATGGTAATAGCTAGTTTTTTACCTTTATAATTTACAATTTCAAAAACCCTGTTTGGTTCAAAATAGCGGTATTCGTCAAAAACATCGTAGTTAGGCAATAAGGTTTTGTGAATGATTTGCTGCACTTTTCCATCGGCTAAAAAGTAAGCTGAGTTAAATAAATCTTTGCCTTCAATTTGAGGATTAACAGTTGGAGAACCAATGATAGCAGCTACTCCAACACATTGCTCAGCAATGATGTTTACATTTTTCAAACATAAATTTATGAAATCATGAAACTCTAAAAAATCGCGAGGAGGATAACCGCAAACCGATAATTCGGAAAAAACAATTAAATCAGCTTGTTCAGATTTTGCATTGTTAATGGCTTCAATAATTTTTTGTGTATTTAACTCAAAATTACCAGTATGATAATTCAGTTGCGCTAATGTTATTTTCAAATTTTTTATCAATAATTATATGATGAAAGGATTTTTTTTTAACAAAACCTTAAAAAATAATGCCAATATTTAAGGCCGTAAAACTATTATTTGCAGTCCATTTATCTGCATCCATATAATCGGCCAAACCATTGTCATACCTTAATCCAATATATGCTTTTGTATTACCAACAAGGTCATAAACTAATCCTCCACCAACAATAAATGAAGGACGTAAAAAATTAATTTTTGAGCTGAAATTTTTATCAAACTTTTCACTGTTAATATAAAATACATCTCCATTTTCAGGATTATCAACATCTACGTCATTTAATTTTAAAACGGAAGAACTTACATCTACTTTGCTACGCAATAAAAAACTGAAACCCAATCCAAATTCACCATAAGCTTTCCATTTATCTTTAAAAGGATCTGTGGTCATTTTAAACAAAATTGGAATTTGCAAATAACGCAAATGATAGTTCAAAGTCATTTCGGTAGTAGGCGCTCCGGTTGGCAATTTAGTAGGAGAAAACACATTGATAGAATCAATAACTTTAATTTTTGAAGTCATGTTAATTACATTTACCTCAAAAGCAATGGCGTATCGGGAAGTGAATTTTTTAGCCACATGAAAACCATAATTCCAATCTAAACTTATTCCACCATCGGTAATGCTTTTACTATCGGGCTTACTCCAACTCACCTGCGGAGAAATTCTTAAGCCAAATTCATACTTCGATTCATCAGAAATTTGTGCATTGGCTTTACTAATTATTAAAGCGCAAATAATTAAAGCAAAAATGTTTTTTATTCTCATATTTTTGTTGCCATGAAAGCATTGCAATTTATTGATAGTTTTAAGAAAAACAGTAACATTTTTTTTACAGGTATATTTATTTGTTTTTTAGCTGCTTGCGGCAATAATACAAGCATTGAAAATGAAGCAAAAGAAGTGGAACATATTGAAATTACTAGGTTTGAACAAGACTTAATTTTAAATGACACTACTTTAGTAAATGATGCACATTTTACTAAAATTGCTAAAAAATACAATGAATTTTATTTTGGATTTTGTGAAAACACGCTTGGATTATTACCCCAAACCAACGATCCGTTTTATGCCAAAAGTTTAGTTGGCTTTATAAAATATCCAAGTATTTTAGCTTTAAAACATGAAGTTGATAGCGCCTATCCAAATTTAAATAAAATTGAAGACGAACTCTCGGTAGCCATGAGCCGCTATAAAAAAGAATTCCCAGATGTAAAAATTCCTCATTTTGTAAGTTATATTTCAGAGTTTACCGAAGCACATAGCGCTTACGATAGCATTATAGGCATAGGATTAGACATGTATTTGGGTAAAAATTACTCTTTTTATCCTGAAGAATTTCCGGAGTTTATGCGCAGCAAAATGACCAAAGATTATATTGTTCCAAATACCTTAAAAGCCATTGCCATTTCTACTTTCGACAAGCAATTAAAGGACAAACGTTTTTTAGCTTACATGCTTTTTGAAGCAAAAGTGAGGTATTTTACAAAAAAAATATTACCAGAATTAAATGATACTTTGGTGTTTGGTTACACTAAAAAACAAATGGATTGGTGCAATGAAAGTGAAAATCAAATTTGGAGTTTTTTTGTAGATAAGAAATTATTATATGAAAAAAATCCGAATGAATACATGCGTTTTTTAACTGACGGACCATTTACCTCAGCTGAAGGAATTCCGCAAGAAAGTGCACCATCGTTAGGTGTTTATTGTGGTTATAAAATATTAGAAAACTACGCTGAAAAAACTGGTGCTTCTCTATCAGAAATTATGAATAATAACAATTGGGATGAAATTTTGAAACAAAGTGCTTATAGACCCAAATAAATTACCGCCTTCGCTCGCAACTTTCATTTGAATCCATTGATAAGCCTCCGGCTGATTTATTTTTTTATACTCAGAGATTAAGCTTAGCAACTTTTTTTTCTTCTTTCTTTTTCCATTGCTGAAAAAGAAACAAAAAAGCTAGACAATAAAAAGCTACCCTCCCACAAGGCTTGATGCACGGCCCGCTTTATTGTCAGGCCAACGCTCGCCACTAAACAAGCATTTATTTGTTGAAACGTCATTGCGAGGAACGAAGCAATCTTATTGCCCGTTGTGGTATTTTAGTGCAGCGGCATCAACAACAAAATTATTTCCGTTGATAACGTAAATACGATACTATCCTTAGAGTATGCATAGCGCTCTAAGGATTTATGATGATTGTAGTGTCTCTGACACGGGATAATTTAAAATACTAATTACCAACTCACAAGGGCTTAGCCTCAGACTAATTATAGTAATGAATAAATTAATTTAACTTGATTCATATTCTATTCTAAAATAATCTAATAACTAGTTTAATTTACTTTAATATTTTGGATTGCATTTTAGAATAAAAAAAGCTTCCATAAAATTCAAAAAATTAACACCCAAATTGACATCAATAAGTAAATTAAATCTAGTTGTGTTCTCCCTAATCCAAATGTTAATAAAATCTGCTTCTGGCGTTATTATTTCAGGGTCAATGATCAATGACAAAGCTAAATTATTATTTGCATACATATGTTTATAATGATGTGACCTGTATCTTGCTTTATTAAATATACCTGCCTTTCCTACTTTCAAATAGATGTCTTCATATTTAAAAATATAAACAGCTTGCATTCCATTTGGCAGTTCTAATTGAACATGTGTGTCGATACCTGCATCCAAAGTCATAAATTGAATTTGATTACTTTGCACTTGAAAACCTGTTAAATTAGCTGCTGCAATCATGAAGTTGATGTCGTTTTGTGTTATCATATTTTTTTTTACAGACAAAATTATTTTTTTTGACAAAATTTTTTACTTAATTGAATCATGAATGCAATAAAGTAATTTTTAATGTAATAATTTGAATTTTATAAAAACTATTTAATTAAAAATAAAAAAACTATTTCTTTAAATTCATAAGAAATAATTCATTAACCCGTTGTCGGTGTTTTAGCAAAGCGGCACCAACAACAAAATTATTACCGCAAATAACGTAAATACGATACTATCCTTAGAGTAAGCATAGCGCTCTAAGGATTTATGATGTTTGTAGTGTCACTGACACGGGCTAATTTAAAACGAGTTTGGATACTCTTTTTAAATTTAAAACGTAGTCTCAGCCCACGAATGGCTTGGCTTCAGACAACGGATAGTAATGATTTGTATTAATTCATACCAACAAAAAAAGTCACCAAAAATTGGTGACTTTTTTTTGTAGATTATGAAATTTAAAAACTATTTCATTATTGTTACTTTTTCAAAACTACTTTTTCCATTGATTGTAATTTCTAAAGTAATTATTCCTGTTATGTTTTCAGGAATATTTAATTCTAACAATCCATTTTCTACAAAATTGTATTTTATTTTATAGCAATCTCCCAAAATATTCATTGCATTTATTTCAATTAAATCATTCTTATTGAAATCTGCTTTTAAAAACATTTTTCCATTATTTGGATTAGGGAAAAGTGAAATGTAATTATCTTCTTTTGTTTTTTGAGCAATAGAAGTAGATCCCGAAGTAAATGAAACTTGATTTCCATAAGCTGTTCCAACACTATTGGTAGCATATGCACGAATATAATAAAGTGTTTTGGGAAGTAATGAAGTTATATTACTTGTAAATACTCCAGTACCAGTTCCATCATTTGTTTTACTACTTGTAATAGTTGGATTTGAACTTATAGACCAACATACACCTTTTGAAGTGATTACACCACCCCCATCACTACTAATATTTCCACCACTTGTAGCGGCAGAACTTGATATATTTGAAATGGCAGTGGTAGTTAAAGTAGGTAAAATAATATTTGAAAGTGTAGTAAATGAAACTTCATTTCCATAAGCTGTTCCAATAGCATTTGTTGCATATGCTCTAGCATAATATTTGGTTCCTGCTGATAAACCAGTAAGACTGCTTATATATGTTAAATTTGTAGTTGTTTCTGTTGATTTGTTATTATTCACAGTTGGGTTTAGCGTAATAGACCAACAAATACCTTTAGCTGTAATAGACGAACCTCCATTACTCACAATGGTTCCTGAAACTTGTGCAGCATTTGTGGTTATGTTTAAAGCTGCTGCAGTAGTTACATTGGGGTTAGTTGGCGGAGCAGGTGTCAATACAGAAATACCTAAATTAGTTGAAAACCATACTTTACCTAAAGTATCTACATATATATCATTTATGTTATTACTTAATATGTTGCTATTTCCCTTATGGTATCTAGTCCATTGTTGGCCATCATAGCATGCTGATCCTGAATCTTGATAGGTTACCCAAATTTTTCCAAATCTGTCTGAAAATAGTTTATTTGTAGATAATTTATCAGTTGGTGGATTGATGGTATCCCATTTGCTAGTATTGGTATTAAATTTAACCAAACCATAATAATAATTAGATCCAATAAAATATAATCTATTTGAAAACCAAATATTACTGTTTTTGTCGGCTACAATTTGACAAGAAGAACCAGAAGGAAAAGGATAAATACCAGGAAAAGGATAAGTTATGCTTACCCAAGTATTACCACTGAGTTTTTTAATTACGGTTGACGACTGTGTGTTAATAGTAGTCCAAATATCTCCATTTGGATGAATAGTTAAATAGTAAATTACCCCCCCATCTGGTCCAACAATCTGCTCTGCACTTGTATTTGTTATAGTACCTGTTGAGCTAATTTTCGAAACACCAGAGGAATTAAAAAACCAGATGTTTCCGTACTTATCTTCCCTGTTTTTTAGCTTATTGTAAGTATATAAAAGACTGTCGTTATCATAATATTCCCATGTTTTATTATCTGGCCCTAATTTTTGAACACCATTTGAAATTATTATCCATTTATTTCCTCTTGAATCTGTAAAAACATCATCCACATTATTGTCATATAATCCTGAATTGTATTTACTAAGTATTTTACTTGTTTTTTGAATCGTATCTGAAAAACTAAGTTCATAAGAATGGCAAGCAATTATTTCATTTGGTTTTCTTCCTTTAAGAATTTGGTAAGTATAATCCTCAAAAATTCCTGAATTTGATTTATTGAATAAACTGTAGCTGCTATCTCTAAACCTATATATTCCAGCGGTTGTTGTCACCCAAAACTCATTTGGTGAAAAGACGTCAATTGTATAAGGGGTGATTCCTATCCCTTGAATATCCCTGCTTGACCAAATACCTGAAGGGCTGAGTTTAAATACTCGGGTAGATGCCGGGAAACTTTGATTATCACTTACAGCTAGTAAATTATTAGCCTCATCAATGCCTATAACTCCTCCATGTCCTCCAGCTTGGGGTGAGCTGACAGGTAATATTGTATCTGTAATCTTATTGTACTTGTAGAGGCTAGTTATACTACTAAAATATATATTCCCTAATTTATCCGCTTTTAACAGCTGGATATTATCAGCATAGTTTGGATTAAGACGATACCAACGCCAGTTTACCCCATCAAATTTTGACACATGAAAGTCAGTACAATGACCAAACCACACATTCCCGAATGAATCTACAGTGATGTCTGAAATGGAATTAGATTTGATTCCGCTATTACTAATATTGAAATATGCCCAACTGTTGTCTGAAGGGTTATACCTAACAGCCCCACCATTGCCGCTTCCGCTTCCATATGCCCGGCACCAAATATTTCCGTTCTTATCAGAACAAGAAGGTTCGACATGGAAATTAAATGGAGATTTAATCAAACGGAAAATACTATCATATTTTACAATTCCAAAGTACTTTGTATCATAGTCTGACTCTAAATACAATACTTCATTTTGGGCTTTTACTACACGTGTAATACCAAAGTAACCACCTGCGTATGGTGTTGAAAAATTCGCAGTTATTCTATCTCTTTCAGTCCATTTGGTATACAGGCCATTATTTAATCTTACAATTCCACTATCGTTTGTGGCAATCCAATAATTTCCAGCTGCATCACTGCAAACTGAATTTACTTTATTTGAAGATAATCCCGTGGGAGAATAATTGATGTTTTGCCATGTTTGTGCATTAATTTGTAATGATAATATCAAAAATACAATCATTAATTTAGCATAGATTTTGTTTTTTTTCATATATTTTATTTTAGTTAAGTAATCAATTTTTAAAACAGTTTTGTAACACAAAATTATATATAAAAATATGATTTATTTCGTGCCAACTAATGCCAACTATTTTTATTAATTATTTAATTTTGATTCTAAATTTGTTTTGAAAATTTTCATAATATTTTAAATTAAATCATACTCATATGGCTTTTCTGAATTCGCCTCTTTTATTAGAGTGGTAGCTGAACTCCACTGTATTTAATCTGTTTATTGATATTTTAAGCTATCACTTTTACCCTACTTTATATAACATTTTTATTACCCAAAACCAAAAAGAAGAAAGTATAATCAAGCCTAAAAATATACCAACAACTCCTACAATTTTGAATAATTTAATACCAAAAATATCAATTTCCTTCTGTATCTTTTCTTCATTTGAAATTGATTTATCAGGTTTTTCTTTTATTGTTTTTTCCATTCAATTTTTTTATTATTTATAAAAATTGTTAAGTTTAATAATGCAATAGCAATTGAATTAGTAATTAAAGAACCCAATCCAACATAATAGTAAACTACATCTTTATTAGGACTTGATGTTTTGAATAAGGAGAAGGATAGTACACTAAAAAAAACAATACAAATTAATGAAAGTAATCCCCACCAAAAACTAGTTTTATTCCTACTTTTTGCCCTCAAGGCTAGAATACTAAATAGCAATCCCGAAAAAAATGAACTAAATAAATACAGCAATAAAAGAAAAATGGGCGAGCCCGAACCAGCTGTAATTTGATTTTCCTTTTTCATTTTTTTAAAATAATAGCTAAAATTTTTTGACCTATTTTTCTTTCAATACCGCCTTTAGTTGTTGGAATGCCCGTTTTTCTGGCAATGCTATTTTTTAAACCACTAATTCCCACTAACCTTGAAAGTGAAAAGGAAACACCTAATTTCTTTTTAAATCCAAACATAATTTAAAAATTATTTTATGCTTTTTCAATTTTAAAATCAGTAGAAGAAATACTTCCATTGATTGAATCAGCATTGATTGCTTTTAAAAATGGTTGTTCAATATCTCTGGCTTGTGGTTGTGAATCGCTGCTGGTTAATACCGTAAATGAAATACCCGGACTAACAGCAAATCCCGATGATCCTCTCTTCACACTTTTTTGTTGTGTTAAAGTTAATTTCCATAATTTTGACATAATGTTTATTTGTTTTTTAAATTATTGTTATTAAAATATTGCTTGTTTTAAATTTTAAAAGATGCGGTATATAAAATTATTCTTGCTAACTTTTGAACTTCAATTAAGTTGTTTACATCAGTAATGTTTTTGTATATACTGTTTTTTAAAATATGTTTTTTTGCACCATTAGCCGAGCCTGAAATATGTGGTGAGGATAAAATGGTAGTTTCATTGAATTTGTATTTTTGAATTTCATTGTTTTCATCCCATTTATCAGCTTTTTGTTTTTCTGATCCGGCTATTTCATTGTTTATTTTCAAAAGTGCGTTCCTGGCGTCATTACCCAATGTTATAATAAAATGTGGTTTTATTATTTCTATTTCTCCTGTTAATATTTTCCCGTGAATAGTCAAATTTTTATACTCTTTAATAGAATTGCTTTTAGCAAAATGATTATTCCCTTTATCTATGTAAAAAAATATTTTATAAATATCAGTCACATATAAATTGTATTCTGATTTCAATTCTTTAAAAAAAACATTATTAGGTCCCATTCCCTGATCAATTAAACTAAATGGTGCCCAAAAACCAATGTCATTATTTAAATTAAAACCTCTTTTTTCCCAATCAGTAAAAATTTTATTTTTAATATTTTTTTTGTTAGGTTCTGGTGGAAGTGGATCCATGGCACAAACCATAATTGTTTTAGCATTTTCCTTATCCGATTTAATAAAAATAGGTAAATCTGATGCAATGGTAGTGGCAAGCTCAACTATATTTGGATTACTAATTATTTCTTTATAACTTGAATTTAAATTTTCAATGGAAGTAAAGCTTATTTTATTTTTATTTAAAATGCCCTGTGAATAATTGATTAACTGCTGATATACTTTTTTTAAACCACCATCATTTTCAAAATTTATTAAATGTGATTCTAATAATTCTATTATTTTATCGTGATTTATATGTGCTGTAATTTCCATTATTATTTTACACTGAAATTTAAATATAAAACCAAATTAAATTCTGTTTTTATTCAACAAAAATAACTTTATATTTTTTTGTTTTTCGTGCCAAGTAATGTCAAGTATTTTTTATTAGTATAAATATTTATATATTAGTGGCTGTTTAAAATATGCCTAAACCCAAATACGAAACTTCAAACTTTGCATTGAATGAATTGCGAAATCAAATGATTGATAAAGCAGGATTTCCGCTACGTACCAAAGTAGATGCTGGATATTTATCGCTCATTATGAAAAATGCTGGTATTGAAAATGTATCCGATTCAACCCTGTACCGCTTTTTTACTTCAAATATAAATGAGCATAAATTTTATTTGAATACCTTAGATAAATTAGCCCAGTTTTGTGGGAGAAAAAATTTTGATGATTTTGAAAAATGGGCTACTAATCAAATAGATTTTGGCTTTACTTATGGGCAATTAACCATTAATAAAAAACCGGTAAAAAGCTTGATTAAAATTTGTGTTCACCAAAATCAATTCAATCCAATTAGTGAATATTTAGAACAGATGAATGAACTAAATAACTACATGCAAGTGCAATTAGGTTTTGAATTTTATCAATCATTATTAAGTAATCCAAATTCCAATATTCAGTTTTATAAAGAGTTTTCACAATTGCCTGTAATTCGAGAATGTTTCTTTGAAAAATGCATTGACCCTGAATTTAAAATTCCTGGCTATGAAAAAGGTTTAGAATTATACCTGAAAAATATAAATTCAAAAAGCGATATCAATTTAATTCAAGATTATATTTTTGGAAACTGTATGTTATTTCGTTTTCATTATATTAATAATGACCTTATAAATGCTGTTAAATTCTGTCATAATATTTACAAAAACGAATCATACACAGAAACTGAACTTAAAAAGCTTTTTATATATCCTCGAATGCGTTATTTATCCTACAAAATTTGGTATTTATTAATTAGCAAAAACAGGAATGAAGTGGAAGATTATACCAATTGGCTCCTCCATTATTGTGAAAAAAATATAAAAAACTGGAATAATGCTGAACAGCGAATTGCCTTTTCGTGCGTTGCGGAAACGTTTGTTTATGGAAATATCAATTTAAAATATCACCATGAACTTAAAAATATTTTCAATGAATTAATCAGTAGCTATTCACCTGATTTTTCAAAACATTCACTTAAATACATGATTCCTTATACCGATATGAATGGCATTTATAATTCTAAAAGAATTGAAAAAATTGGTTTAATAAACTAATAAAACGGAATCTTTAATTTGAAACTATTGATAAGCCTCCGGCTAAATATCCCGCATCCCGATTAGTCGGGAATTAAAACTCGCAGATTTCCGATACTATCTTTAGAGTTAGCATAGCGCTCTAAGGATTTATGATGATTGTAGTGTCTCTGACACGGGCTAATTTAAAACGTAGTCTCAGCCCACGAATGGCTTGGCCTCAGACAACAGATAGTAATGATTTGTATTAATTCATACCAACAAAAAAAAGTCACCAAAAATTGGTGACTTTATTCCTTTTGTAATTCCTTTAAAATAGAATTCCAGTCCGGGAATTCTATG
>CANGGG010000010.1 GCA_947453415.1 Bacteroidota bacterium
CGGACAGACAGAAGAGCTACCGATAACAGCACATTTGCAATAGGCGGGGTTTCGTGCTCCGCAGACAGTTTAGAGGTAGCCGAAAGTTTTGTGCTCCGCATAAAGTTCAGTGGTAAAAATCCCGCCCATCGCAAATCTGCAAAACGTTATGGGAAAGGCTGTAATATTTGCATCCGATAATCAAGAAAAAACAATCAAAAAGTAAAATATGAAAACAAAATTAATACTACTTCTACTAACAGTAATTTCAATTAATAATCTCTTCGCACAAGACACATTACGAGTTCTTTTTTTAGGGAACAGTTATACATCCTATAACAATTTACCCCAACTTGTGCAGAGTCTTTCCGGTTCAGCCGGAAAAACGCTAATCATCGATTCCAATATGCCAGGCGGAATGACCGTTTCAGGTCATGTCAATGATGCCACCTCTATCGCTAAAATAAGTCAGGGCAACTGGGATTATGTTGTCATTCAAGAACAAAGCCAAATACCCAGTATTGATTATTATCGATACAACGATATGTATCCTGCTATGACAAGTTTAAAATTACTTATTGAACAATACAATCCTTGTGCGAAAATAATCACTTATATGACTTGGGGCAGACGATTTGGTGGTCAGCAATGTGATCCAACAAACACCTATTGTAGTCCGGTGTTTGTTGATTTTAACCATATGCAGGATTCGTTGACAAGTGCTTATACTGAAATAAGTGATATGCTAAATATTCAATGTGCTCCAGTTGGAGTCACTTGGCAGAATGTTTTGAATGACACAACATTGATTCTACATAGCAATGACAATAGCCATCCAAATATAGACGGTAGTTATGTTGCAGCGTTAAGCATTTACAGTTCTATTTGGAAACAGCCCTCAATCGGTATTGCATTCAATGCCGGATTAACCCAGTCTCGTGCACTATATTATCAACAGATGTCCGATAATACCATATATAATAGCCAAAATGATTGGAACTTAACTATTAATAATCCGCTTGCAAACTTTAGTTATTCGACAAATGGCAACATCGTAACATTTACCAATACATCTTCTTTTAACATGAATAGCCCACTGAATTATTTCTGGGATTTTGGGGACGGGAACACATCAGTTTTAGAAAATCCAAACCACTCCTACTCCTCAACTGGGATTTACTCAGTAAATTTAATTGTTACGGATTGCATTTTTTCAGACACTGCGAGCTTTACTGTTCAATTAGGCACAACTGGTATTCATGAAAATGAAATTTATCAAATACGGATATATCCAAATCCTACAAACTCGTACTTAAATTTTGATTATGGCAAGGTCATAAATGGTTATAATTTGATTATTAAAAATATCTTCGGGCAACAAGTTTTTCATAAAACAATCACTTCACAAACTGATTATCTGAATTCATCGAATTGGGGTGGTAACGGACTATATTTTGCCCATATCATTGACTCGCAAGGAAACACCATTGAAATAAGAAAAATTATACTTCAATAGCCCATCCCATAACAGCACATTGGCAATAGGCGGGGTTTCGTTACCGCTTGACAGTTTTGTGGTAGCCGAAAGTTCAGTTCTCCGAACTAACTTCTGTGCTGAAAAGCCCGCCCATCGCCAATCTGCAAAACGTACGTTACCTGCAAGGCTATGACGAACCAAACGTATAAACAAACAGACAAAAAATGGACGAAATACTAAGACTAACATTACCAATTTATTTTATAATTTACTTCGGACTTGCATTCGTTTTAAAAAGTGTAATTGTTGCAAGACGAATTGGAAAAAATCCGCTTGTGTTACCAAAAGACGACAGTGCATTTGGACTAATCGGACTTTATTTCAAACTGACACTTATTGCTATGTTTATTTATGTTTTAGCTTATGCTTTTTTCCCGACTTGGCACGACAACTTTTTGCCAATTATCTTACTTGACAATTTAACTGTTAAATATATCGGACTTGGACTTTTGACAGTCGCACTTGCTTGGACAATTATAGCACAAGGACATATGAAAAATTCTTGGCGAATAGGTATAGACACTGAAACGAAAACAGAACTTGTAACGACAGGACTTTTTGGACTTTCAAGAAACCCAATATTTTTTGGTATGATTTTAAGTTTGCTTGGGCTATTCTTGACAACACCAAACGCATTGACAGGGCTTTTTCTGGTTTTAGGTTATATTCTTATTCAAATTCAAATCAGACTTGAAGAAGAGTTTTTAACCAAAGAACACGGACAAAAATATGAAGCATACAAGCAAAAAGTAAGACGACTAATATGACACGAAAAGAAAGCCCAGCAGGTAACACGGGTTTGGCAAAAGTGGCGGTTCAGTGCTCCGCAGACACATTTGTGTTTAATCAAAGTTTGGTTCTCCGCATCAACATTTGTGGTGAAAATCGCCACCTTCGCCAAGCCCGAAAACGTTAGTACATTAAACTGTTAACTCCCCCTTTTGTTCCTTTAAAATATGACATTGTGTTTTAAAATAATATTATACATTTGAATTTCAATAGTATAATTTTTATGAAACATTTAACTTTTACTCCATTAGCTTTATTCTTTAATAAAAAAATAAGCCTAGTATTTACGTTTGTTTTGTTGTTTGCTGCTAACATTTTTTCCCAAAATAGTTGTGAAGCAAACTTTTCTTATACTTTAAACCAAAGCAGCAAAACGGCAGTGTTTACAAACACATCTGTGGGTACAGGTTTAATTTATATTTGGACTTTTGGCGACAATACAACATCGTCAGCTGCAAGTCCAACTAAAACCTTTAGCGCCTTTGGAACTTACACAGTTTGTTTAACTATTACCAAATCCGATTCTTCGTGTTACCATACTCGTTGTAGCACATTAGTGATTGCCGCCCCGTGCCAATCTACTTGGACTGTTGCTACCGCAACAGGAAATAACTTAAGTAAAAACTTTGCAAGTAATAATACTAGTTTAGACTATAATTACTTTTGGTCTTTTGGTGATGGAATTAATTCGGACTCCAAAACTCCTAACCATGTATACTCGCATGCTGGCAGGTATAAAGTATGTTTAAGAGTAACAAAAAAGGACTCGAGTTGTACTACTCAAACCTGCGATAGCATAACAGTTTCTGCCAATACCACAACTCCTTGTGTTGCTACTTGGACCGTTACTTCAAATCCAAACACCTTGCCTTTTGCTAGGTATTTTACGAGCACAAGTACCAGTAATGATTTTTCATATTATTGGACTTTTGGTGATGGTTCTTCGTCAGATTCTAAAACACCAAATCACACTTATTTGATTGCAGGAAAATACCGCGTATGTTTAATGGTTACAAAAAAAGATTCTACCTGCTCAAGCACTATTTGCGACAGTGTAACTATTGGTACTGTTGGCTGTAACGCCAATTGGACTTTATATACTGATAGCATCAATACTTTGAAAAAATATTTTGCCAGTGCTAGCACAAGCAATGATTATAATTATTGGTGGTCGTTTGGCGATGGAATTAATTCGGACTCCAAAACTCCTAACCATGTATACTCGCATGCTGGCAGGTATAAAGTTTGTTTAAAAGTTAGTAAAAAAGATTCAAGTTGCACATTAACAGTATGCGACAGCATTACTGTTAATGCAGCTTTAGGTTGCGAAGCAAACTTTACATTTACCAAAACTGGTAGAGAAGTACATTTTACAAATACTTCAATTGGCACTTTTACTAGAACTATTTGGCGCTTTGGCGATAGTTTAAGTGCTGACCAAAACTCACCTACTCATACCTTTAGTAACAACGGAACTTTTAACGTTTGTTTGTATACTTACCGCATTGCCAATGGTGATACTTCTTGCCGTTCTAGCCGTTGTTATAATATTACTGTTACCAATTTAACCAATAGTTGCGTAGCTAGTTTTACTTATGGCGTTAATCATTTGCAAAGACGATTAGAAGTAAACAGCACTGCTACAGGAAGTAATTTATTATACCGTTGGTCGTTTGGTGATGACAGCACTTCCAATTTATTGCATCCTGCAAACCATATTTATACTCATAATGGAGTTTACAGAGTCTGTTTATTAGTTATAAATGCTTTAGATACAAATTGCAGAAGTGAATATTGCAGATTTATAAATGTAAATTACCACGATTCAAATATTATTCATTCAGAAATTCAAGCTGATTTTACTAAGAATACTACCAATCCATCAAACAATACAATTCAGTTTGTAAATGCTTCGAGTGGTGCTATTAATTATTCGTGGGCTTTTGGCGATGGTTCTTCATCAACTGATGAAAACCCGCTTCACAGTTTTGAAACCAATGAGTTTTATACTGTTTGTTTAACAGCATCGGGTCCAAACGGAATTGATGTATTTTGTAACAGTGTTTCGTCCGATAATTCAACTGCAGGAATAGCAAATGTAAATGCTTTTGAAACGTTAAGGGTTTATCCTAATCCATTTAATGAGGCGGTAAATATTGATTTAACAGTGAAAACCAATATAAGTATTACTGTTCAAATTACTGATATATCGGGAAAAACTATGGAAATTAAAAAGGTTGATTTGCCACCAGGGAATAACAATATTAGGTTTGAAACTAGCCATTTAAATAATGGAATGTATCTATTAACTATTTTAGGCGAAGGCTTGAACAAAAACTTTAAAGTAATAAAATAATTAATATAAAAAACTGCAACCTAAACCTTGCAGTTTTTTTGTTTTTATAATACAAGTGCACTAAATTTTTTAACAATTTAAAACTAAAAACTATGGAAAAAATCTACAATTTAAAATTTACATTTAAACTAATTATTTTGTCAATTGTTTTGTCAATTAGTTCTAAAAATTATGCTACTCAGCTGAGTGGCTCTTACACTATTGATCCAGCGGGTACTGCAAGTACCACTGTTTTTCTTAACTTTTCTTCTGCCATAACTTACATGACTAGTGTTGGTACAAGAAGCGATGCTGGCCCTGCTAATAGTGGCACTTTAGGTGTTTCTGGTCCTGTAGTTTTTACGGTTGCACAAGGTGCTTATACCGAACAAATAGACATTCCCGCAATTACAGGTTCTTCTGCTACTAACACTGTTACATTTGATGGTGGAGCGGGAAATGTATTAACCCGTATTTTACAATTTACAGCCACCAGTTCTACCGATGCACATACGCTGCGTTTTAATAGTTCAAGTTTTATTACCTTTAAAAACATTACCATTAAGTCGCTTGGAACAAATGGAATTGGGGTGCATTTTTATTTAGCTGCTAACAATATTATTATCAAACAATGTTCGGTTTTAGTAAGTAATGCTTCTTCAACTACTACCCGAGGACTTGCAGCTACTAACTCTAATATTTCATCTACAGGAACAGGTTGCACATCAGCAGCAGGAACCGCATTTAATATTTTTATTGACTCCAATTATATTGCAGGAGGTAACATTGGAATATTCTTGTCTTCATCTAGTAATACAAGCATTCCATTTAACTTTTATGTAAGATGGAACACCATTGAAAATGCATATTTAACAGGAATTGGAGCTTCATCGAGTAACGGTTACTTGCTTGAATCAAACTATATAAAAATGGCTGTTGGAAATACTACTAGCAAAGGAATGCATCATTGCAATGGTTCTTCTTCTGGTATTCAATCCTATAAATTAATAAATAATGTTTTTGAAAATTGTGGGCAATATGGAATTCATTTCCAATCGAACAATTCAAACACCAATACTTTATATCCAACTGTGGTGGCTAATAACTATTTCAAACCAACTTTTTCTAATGCTACAAGTTACGGAATGGATATGAGTCAACCTAGAAATATGTTTGTTTTAAATAACACTGTTTTAATGAATGTAGCTGGTGGAAATGGAATAAACTTAGCTGCGTCTGCCGGTACAGGATGTAAATATAAAAACAACATTGTTGCTTTGCAAGCTGCAAATTCTACTGGCTTATGCTTTATATCTACTGGTGCTAACGTTGATAGTTGCGATTATAATGTGTTTATGAAAAACTCTACTACGAGTTTGAACATAGCCACCATTTTATCATCAACTTATACCAAAGCTAATTTCATTGGTGGCGGTGGATTTAACTTAAATTCTACCATGGAAGACCCTCGCTTATTATCTATTGCTGATCCAAAACCAGGTAATATTTGTCAAAAAGGGCAAATATCAGTTTATACTTTAAAAGATATCAATGGTTTAACAAGACCAAATCCACCTCAAATTGGATGTGCGGAAGGTTTAGGCGGATTGTCCATTGATGCATCAGTAACTGCTTTTGTTCAACCGGTAAGTTATCCTTTATCGAGCGGAGCTCAAAACGTTAAAGTAATTATTAAAAATTCCGGAAACTCTACACTAACTTCTATGAATGTTACTGTTTCCTTAGGTGGAACCAATACAAGCACTGTTTTATGGACTGGCACATTAGGTGCTTGTAGCGTTGATACTGTTACATTTTCTGGTAGCAACCAATTAACTTTTGTATCAGGTACAAACAACCTACGTGCTTGGGTTGATGCGCCAAATTTTATGGTTGATAGCAATGCAATAAATGATACTATTTCTAAAACATTTTGTACGCCTTTAGCTGTGGGAACATATACTATTGGTACTGGTGGAAATTTTACAACGCTGAATGAAGTAGCAAATTTATTAAATTGTGGGGGTCTATCTGGTGTTGGGCCCACTGTTTTTAACTTATTAAGCGGAACTTTTAACGAGCAGTTTGCATTGGGTTTAATACCGGGTGCTTCGGCTGTTAACACCATTACTTTTCAGTCGTTAGCAGGAAATGCAGACTCTGTTACAATTTCATATAACTCTGGAACTTCTAATAATTTTGTGGTAAGGTTAGCTGCTACTTCATTCGTTAAATTCAAGGATTTAAAATTACAGTCATTGAATTCTACAAGCGGAATTGTAATGGAATTGGCTGGTGTTATTTCAAATGATACAGTTACAAACTGTAAAATTTTAGCGCCAGTAACTGCTACAACTGCTACCTCAATGGCTTTAATATATGCAAATGGTATTTCGGGTAAACTAAACTCATTTACCAATAATACATTTACCAATGGGTCTTATGGAATGTATTTTTATGGAAGTTCGTTAACACAATCAATTGATAGTAGTTTTATTGAAAACAATGTGTTTTCTGCTTGTTATTATATGACCATTGCTGCAAGCTATACTTCAAACTTAAAAATAAGGAACAATGTAATTGGCGGAAGTACATATACTTCAAATTATGCCATTTACTTTATAAATAGTGCCAATGCTTTTGAAATTAATAATAACAAAATTACCAGTGCTGGTACTTCAGGTATTTATATGTCATCGGATAATGGAACTGCTACATTACTTGGGAACATTAGAAATAATACCATTTCTGGAGGCTACACAAGTACTTATTATGGCATGTATTTGTCCTCTTGTACCTATATGAATGTATATAACAACAGTGTAATTGGAAACAGTACAGCTGCCGCCACAAACTATGCTTGCTATACACAATTTACTGCTACTACTGGAACTACCGTTGTGTTAAGAAATAATATTTTTAGCAATAACGCTACTGGAACTGCTATAACTGTTGCCTCTTTATATGTTTACAATACTTTATATTTAAACAGTAATTATAATAATTTGTATTGTGCTGGACCAAACTTAGTGAACGTGGCCACTCCTGCACTTACTCATTTAAACATATATGCTTGGAGAAATGCTTCTACTTATGAAAAGAATTCTATTTCATACAAACCTGGCTATACTAGTAATACCAATTTAGTTCCAAATCCACTTGATTCAAATGCATGGGCAATTAATGGGCACGGAACTTTTATTGCAGGTAACAATACTGATATTTTAGGAAACCCAAGACCACAAAACATAACTCAAGGTGTTCCTGATTTGGGTGCTTACGAGTTTAAACCAACATCTGTTCCTCCTGCTGCATTAACAAATATTGCGCAGTTAGCACCCGATTCTACACAAATATTCATGTTTGCTGGCGATACCGTTGCTTCTATTAAATGGGATACTTACTCATTGGTTCCAACCAGTGTAACGGTAAGGCGTTATTCAGGTGTTAGGCCTAATTATATTGATACAAATGCTAATAATTACATGTATTATTATACTCAAACAGCTGGCGCTTATGGGTTTTATAATTTTACTGTAAACCAATATTATAAAAACGAATGGCTTGGAAGGGTTCCTTCAGAAACAGTTATAAAAGCTGCAACAAGAGACACCAATTCATATTCTTCTTGGACTCCTTTTACTTCATCAAGTAGCTTGGTAGATACCGTTAGAAATATAATAGCTTTACCAGGAAATTTTTACATTGACTATATTTATACAGGAACCGATAATAACAATCCATTACCAGTAAAACTTTTAAAATTCAATGCACGATTGGTGAAAACCAATGTTGATTTAAACTGGAGTACTGGTGAAGAAATAAATAATAAAGGTTTTGATGTAGAACGTTCCACAAATGGTAAAACCTTTGAAAAAATTGGTTTTGTAAAAGGTTCGGGGAATAGCACTTTAGTTAACAATTACAGTTTAACTGATGGAAATGCTTTTGAAAAAACAAACGTTTCTACCTTGTTTTATCGCTTAAAGCAATTTGATTTTAACAGTGCATTCACTTATTCAAATACTGTTATTGTTAAAAAAGATATTGGAAATAATGAGCCTGTTTTTGTTTACCCAAATCCGTTTAAGGATAAATTAAATATAGACTTTGCCGCTTTAGCAAAAGGAGAAATTACCGTGCAAATAATTGATATTTCGGGTAAAATAATTGAAAACAAAAAGGTGGAGGTTTTGCCTGGCAATAATTCAATTCTGTTTGAAACCAACCATTTGGTAAATGGTGTTTATATGATGAATATAGTTGGCGAGGGACTAAATAAAACCTTGAAACTAGTAAAATAAAAAAAGCCTGAACTCAATAATTGAGTTCAGGCTTTTTTTTGATAATTTTTTATTGTTCTATGGAACAAAATTATATTCTGTTTCCATTTCTGCCAATGATTTATCTAAAATATTAACATCCATTTTTATGTCTACAATTGGACGGTTATTTGCGTCTTTTGTTTGTTTAACTATCGTTGCCGCTACATCCATTCCTTTTATAATTCTTCCAAAAACAGTATAAGCACCATTTAAATTGGGTGTTCCCGCTGTGGGAATTACTATATAAAACTGCGATCCGCTAGATGCTCTCAATGGATTTGTAGCATCGCCCATTCGGGCTGCTCCTACTGCTCCATAAGTGTGTGTTAACTTTGAGTTTGTTGTGCTTATTTCTGCCGGAATAGTAAATCCTGGTCCGCCAGAACCATCATTCAAAGAATCTGTGTCTTTTGAATTTGGATCGCCTCCTTGAATTACAAAATTAGTTACACAACGGTGAAATGTGGTGTTGTCAAAATAATTGGTGTCGGCCAATGCTAAGAAATTAGCTCTATGCAAAGGCGTTTCTTTATAAAGCCACATGTACATATTTCCAAAATTGGTTTGAATTTCAATTATTTTCTCATTGCTTGGCGCTACTGCTTTTGTTTCTTCTTTTGTACAAGAAAACATAGTGGAAAATAGCGCACTCATTAGAATAAATTTCTTCATATTTGTTTGTTTATAATAACAAATATATAAATTCAAGTGAAACGACAAGGCTTTTTTGTTTTTCCGCTATAAATGATGTAACAAAAATTTATTCTAAAATTTTTAAAATAAATGTAATTTGCACCGCAATTACTTCTAATTAATAATTGGAATTAACTATTGATTTTCAAATAAATGGAAAAAAACAAAAACAATTATGCCATTATTATGGCGGGTGGAATTGGAAGCAGATTTTGGCCTGCAAGCAGAAGTACTTACCCAAAACAATTTTTAGATATATTAGGAACCGGAAAAACTTTAATGCAACAAACCTACGATAGGTTTTCAAAAGCATTTTTACCCGAAAACATTTTTATAGTTACCAATGCTGCATACATTCAATTGGTAAAAGATCAATTGCCAAATATGCCATTTGATAGAATATTAGGTGAACCAACTGCCAAAAACACTGCAGCTTGTATAGCTTATGCAAGTGCTAAAATACATAAATTAAATACACATGCAGCCTGTATTGTAGCCCCTAGCGATCATTTGATTTTAGATGAAGCAAAGTTTTTGGATTACGTAGAACAAGGTTTAAATTATGCGCACAAGAATCCCTCGTTGGTTACATTAGGAATTATGCCGAGCCGCCCTGATACTGGTTATGGCTATATTCAATACCTAGAAAACAACGAGGAAGAAAATATTCATAAAGTAAAAACATTTACCGAAAAACCAACTTTAGAAATTGCAAAAACTTTTATTGATAGTGGTGATTTTTTATGGAATGCCGGTATTTTTATTTGGTCCGTTTCTTCTATAAAAAAAGCATTTAAGCAAAATTTACCTGAGCAATACGATATTTTTGAAAATGCAGCGCAAAGTTTCTTTACAGAAAATGAAGCGGAAACCATTAGGGCTTTTTATGAACAATGCAAAAGCATTAGCATTGATTATGGTATTATGGAAAAGGCCCAAAATGTATACGTAATTCCTAGTGAATTTGGTTGGAGCGATTTGGGAACTTGGACTTCTTTATATGACATTTCTCCAAAAGACGAAAATAACAATGTGGTAAAAGGAAAACACGTTTTTATGTATAATGTAGAGGGTTGTTTGGTAAATAAATCTGAGAGTTTAAACGGGAAAATTATTGCTTTAAAATCAGTAAAAGACCTAATTATAGTGGATACGCCTGATGTGCTTTTAATTTGTGATAAAAGCCAAGAACAAGAAGTAAAACAAATAGCTACTGATTTAAAAATTAAGTTCAACGATAAATATACTTAGTCTGTTTTGATTGTATGCTCCATTTTTCAAAAGCAACTTTTCAAAATGCTAGAACACAATTTGTACTAATAAATAACAATGTTTTGTTTTTTTAAAACATTTTATTGTTGTTGTTGCTTTATATGGTTATAAATGACAGAAAGTAATACGCAAGAAGAAAGTTACAGCGGACCGGCAAATTTATCGCCAATTCCCTTAAGCATTGGTTCGCCTGTAATTAGGCCTGAAGATAAAAATAAAATAAAGGCAAATGCAGTGGAAGCTATGAACCACTATGCAAATCAGGAAATATTATTGCTTAAACGACAAGCTGATTTGATCATGACGCAAGTGCGAGAAATTGAATCACGATTGAAGATTTCAGAACACATTTATCAAAGCGATTTTAGGTTTACACCCGTTGTTAATCAAGTGTATCATTTATACGAAAAAGACGACCATTACAAGCTTTCTATTATTGGCAAAAACGAATGGGGAAGAAGTAAACCATTGGGAAAATACATAGCAACCGTTAAACTTTTGGGTGACCACAGTTGGGATGTAATTGAACGTGCCGAAAAAAATTCGTTTGAGTAATTATTTTTAGCTGTTTCTATAGCTTTCTATAATTTCGGTAAGTGCTGTTGCTTGTTGTAATTTTGGTGAAATTTCATATATCAAAAAGTAATCTTCAAAGCAAAGCAATAAACCAATTTCTAAGTGTTTTTTTGCTTCTTCTATTTGCCCTATTTCATATAAATAACATACCAATCGGTAATGATATTGATGGCAATCATAATTAATTTTTAACGCTTCCATCATCATACCTACCGCTTCTTGTAAATCCCCTTTCGAAAATTTTACAAAACTCCAGTCAAGCCAAGCTTCTTGCATGGTGGCGTCAAGTTCTACCAATTTAGCATACGTTTCTTCGCAGTTTTCTATTTGATTTAATCGATATTGCGTTTCGCCAAGCACTAATAAGTATTCTGCATTGTCTTCTTCTATCATACATGCTCTGTGATAAAAAGTAAGCGCTTCTTTGTTCTTATTTTCCTTTTCGTAAGTTAGCCCAATTCCAAACCATGCTTCAGCTATATTTGGATTTAAATCAGTAGCGTGTTTGTAGTTAACTCTGGCTTCTTCGTTTAAGTTCATGCGCTCGTAACAACCACCCAAATTACAATAAACAATGCTATCTGCACCGTCTTCCTCAATGGCAGATTTATAAGCAGAAATTGCTTCTTCATAACGCTCTAACTCTACCAAAACATTGGCTTTGTTAAACTTTGCCGCGGTAAATTCCTCGTCTATAGCTAAGCAAAATTCATAGGCATCTAACGCTTCTTCAAAACTTTCTTGCTTATAATAAATAATGCCTAAGTTATACCAAGCAGTGGTGCTGTAAGGGTCGTTATCAATTAGTTTTTTATAATAAAATATTGCTTTAGCATAATCACCTAGCTGATTATAACAATGTCCAATTTCGTAATATGTTTGATCTATGTCTTCAAACTCACTTATTAATATTTGAAAATATTCAATGGCTTGAATATATAGATCGGAATCTTCGTAAATATACGCAATTTCAAAAAGCATATCCAAACGTTCATCGGTGTGTTGAAGTGCTGTTTCAAAACTTTCACTTGCTTCCAAAAACTGTTTTAAATGAATATATGTTTCGCCTTTTAATAAATGCAAATCTGGGTTAAATGGTTCAAGCTTTTCAACCATTTCTAGCGCATCTAATGCATTTTCAAATTGCTCGCTTAAAATATAAATCTCGGATTTTTGTAATAAAAACTCACTGTGAAGCGCATACAAACCTAAAGAATAGTTAACTGCTTCAAATGCTTTTTTTACTTTATTGGATTGAATATAAAAGTCTATAATGCCTTCAAGTGATTCTGTGTCAAAGTATTCGTTGGTTTTATTGCGCAGCATTTTTTCATACCGCTGCACATCGTTACTCACATCTTCACTTAAAAAATCATCACCTTCCATCATCGGCTTATCCAAATTTAGTGCTGCAAATATAAGTTCATAAATTATTTAAATAGTCTTTTTCCATTCAGTTATTTTACAAATATTTGAACTCTTGTTAAAAACAAAAAATAATGGCAATTATGAACAAACTATTTTCGCTCGTTTTACTTCTTTTTATTACAACTTTTGTTTTTGCTCAAAACAGATTTAATAAATTAAATCAGGCAAACTGGCAACAACATGTTTCCTATAAAATAGCTGTGAAGCTAGCCGATGAAACCAATACTTTGATAGGAAATATCAGCATGGTTTATACCAATAATTCACCAAAGGAATTGAATGAAATTTACATGCATTTGTGGCCAAATGCTTACAGCAACAGAAATACTGCTTTTGCAAAGCAACATTTAGAAAATGGTAAAACCGATTTTTACTTTGCTAAACCCGAAGAGCAAGGAAGCATTGACAGTTTAAATTTTAAAGTAAATAATGCCAATATAAACTGGAAATTAACCAATAATATTGATATAGCTTTGCTCACGTTAAATGAGCCACTAAAACCAGGACAGAACATAACTATCAGCACGCCTTTTAACGTTTATTTACCAAAGGTTTATAGCCGAATGGGTCACGAAAAACAGCTGTATTGCATTACACAATGGTTTCCAAAACCTGCCGTTTTTGACGTGAATGGCTGGAATCCAATTCCATATTTAGACCAAGGTGAGTTTTATAGCGAGTTTGGGAGTTTTGATGTAAGTATTTCGGTTCCTAAAAATTATGTGGTGGCTGCCACTGGCAATTTACAAAACGAAGAAGAAAAACTTTTTTTAAATACACTAGCTACCAAGCCTGCTAATGAATATGACGTTCCACCTATTTCAAGCAATGTGTTTAAAACATTGCGATATATTCAGGATTCCGTTCACGATTTTGCTTGGTTTGCAAGCAAAGAATTCAATGTGAAAAAGGGCGAAATTGCTTTGCAAAATGGTAAAACAATAGAAACATGGTTGTTTGCAAAAAACATCAATGATTTTGGTGTTGATTATATCAATGAAGGGGTAAAATATTACTCTGACCATATTGGAAATTATCCATACAATTTAGCACAAGTAGTGATAACGCCACTGGAAGCTGGGGGAGGAATGGAATATCCTACCATCACCAATTGCGCAAGCATAGACAGAACCACCATTATTCATGAAGTAGGGCATAACTGGTTTTACGGAATTTTGGGTAGCAATGAACGCGAGCATCCTTGGATGGATGAAAGCTTAAACACTTATTATGAAAGCCGTTGCTCTCAAGAAAAAAAAGATGCTGAAATGGCCAAATATGGCAAGAAAAAAGATGTGCTAAATGATGTGTTTAATTTAAATTTAGAGGGCTTTGGACAAGCACGTTTGTTGTATGCAATTTCTGCAAGAAAAAATGAAGACCAAGCCGGAAATTTACCAGCTACTGCTTATACCGACTTTAATTATGGTGCAATAATTTACGCCAAAAACCCTTTAAGTTTTTACATGCTACAAAATTATTTGGGTAATAATAAATTTGATTCCATGATGCATGCTTATTACGAAAAATGGAAATTTAAACATCCGCTTCCGAACGATTTCAGAAACCATGCTGAAGCATTTACGGGTATAAATTTAAGTTGGTTTTTTGATGGCGTTTTGGGTTCAACTCAAAAGATGGATTATAAACTAGTTGGTCGTACCAAAGATAGTGTAACAATCAGAAATAAAACTGGTTTTGTGGTTCCTCTTAGTGTTTCTGATAATAATAACAACACGCTTTTAAGTGAAGGATTTGTAGGAACGAGAAATTTCGAATTTAAAAATATAGTTATTGATCAGAAAACGACCTCAATTGACCTTTACCGACAAAACAATTCATTGAAAAAGCCATTTACTATTCGTTTTTTACCAGCTTTAGAAAACCCCAATAAGCGCCAAATATTTTGTATTCCACTTTATGCTTGGAACAACTATAACCACAGCATGTTGGGCGTTCATTTAAGCAACGATTTATTTCCAATGCCAAAAACCGAAATTAGCTTTACACCTTTTTACAGCTTTACCACCAACGATTGGAACGGTTATTTAAACATAGCAAAAAACATTTTTCCTCAACATGGAACTACTTATAAAAAGGTAAAATTTGGTTTGAACATGTCACGTTTTGCAACAATTGGTCTTTATAATAATGATGGTGCGGCAAACCTTACTTATGAAAAATTTGCTCCATTTATTGAATTACATTTTAACCAAAAAACAGCAAGAAGTTTGTTCAGTAATGTTTTAAATTTTAGGCATGTTACCATATTAGAAAATCCTCAAAACAGTGGTTACTTCAATAATTGGGACAATCAATCGTTTTCTGCTTTTAATATTACGCATCATTTTAAACACGATTTGAAAACATATCCAAGTGCTGCAAATGTGGATTTACAAATAGGGACTTTTTATTATAATTTTGGAAGAATAAGCGCAGATTTTACCCAAGGAATTTTATATAAAGACAAGGGTAAAACAGCGACTCTTAGGTTGTTTGCCGGTGCGTTTTTTAGCCAAAAAAGCTATAACAGTAATTATAATAATTATAATATTGGCAAAACATACTTTCAGGCTGGTGGAACTACTGGCAAGAATGATTACATGTACGATGAAGCCATGTTTGGTAGAGCTGAACAAAACCAACAACAAACGTGGATGGCACGCCAAGTAATTAACCGCGATGCTGGTTTCAGAAATTTTGTAAGTATTGGCAATAGTAGTACTTGGCTAACCTCGGCTAATTTAACGATTCCTTTTCCTTTCAAATTGCCCATTGGCTTTTATTCCGATGTGGTGTTTTGGGAAGAATTGTCTAATGCCTCTCAAACAAATTTAACAAGTTATGAAACTAAACTTACTTACAGTGGCGGACTTTATTTAAGCATTGCTAAAAATATTTTTTCAGTCTATTTACCATTTTTTGCTTCAGATGATGTAATAAAAGCGTGGGAATTTGATAATTTAAACAATCCGTTTGAAAGAGCAAGTTTTATACTAAATTTGAATGCTTTAAATCCAGTAAAAATTATAAAAGAAGCTAAATTGTAACTGGCAATAAGAAATAGGCAAAGATTTATAACCGTTTGCGGTTACTGAGCGGAGTCGATGTATAGCCAACGGAATAAAATAACTAAGTACTATAAACTAAGAAACTATCAACTAACAACTAAAACAATGAGTGCAACACAAACATTTTCTCTTGATTTTTTAACAGCGTTAAACTTAAAAGAAATAAACGAAGGAACTTCTACTGGTCAAAACCATTTTGCTGCAAGCAATGCCGAAGTAAAAGAAATATACTCGCCAGTAGATGGAAAGTTAATAGGTAAAGTAAAATTTACCACCGAAGAAGAGTATAACCAAGTAGTAAAAACTGCAGAAGAAGCATTTAAAGTTTGGCGAAAAGTTCCATCGCCAAAGCGTGGTGAAATAGTTCGCCAATATGGAAACTTATTGCGTGAATACAAGCAACCACTTGGCCAATTGGTAAGTTACGAAATGGGTAAAAGCCTACAAGAAGGTTTGGGTGAGGTGCAAGAAATGATTGACATTTGCGATTTTGCTGTGGGATTAAGCCGTCAGTTAACTGGCTCAACCATGCACAGCGAAAGACCAAACCACAGAATGTATGATCAATACCATCCGCTTGGAATAGTTGGAATTATTTCAGCATTTAATTTCCCTGTAGCAGTTTGGAGTTGGAACAGCATGTTAGCCGCTGTTTGTGGCGATGTGTGTATTTGGAAACCATCGGAAAAAACACCGCTTTCAGGAATTGCTTGCCAATTATTAATGGCTAAAATTTTAAAAGAAAATAATTTACCAGAGGGGATTTTCTGTATGGTAAATGGCGATTATAAAGTAGGCGAATTAATGAGCAAAGACGAACGTGTTCCATTAATTTCAGCCACTGGTTCTACCCGCATGGGAAGAATTGTTGGCGCTACTGTAGCCCAACGTTTTGGAAAAGCATTGTTAGAATTAGGCGGAAACAATGCCATTATTTTAACTCCAGACGCTAACTTAGATTTAGCCATGGTAGGTGTGGTTTTTGGCGCAGTGGGAACTGCAGGACAACGTTGCACTACAACTCGTAGGTTAATTATACACGAAAGTATTTACGATAAAGTAAAAGAAAAACTAGTAAAAGCTTATGCGCAATTAAGCATTGGCAATCCACTTGGAAGCAGTTTAGTAGGACCATTAATTGATAAAGATGCAGTAGCCGCTTACTTAAATTCAATAGAACAATTAAAAGCCGAAGGTGGAAAAGTGCTTTGCGGTGCTGAGGTAATGACAGGCGAAGGTTACGAAAGTGGTTGCTATGTAAAACCAACCATTTGCGAAGCAGAAAACCATTATAAAATTGTACAACACGAAACTTTTGCACCTATTCTTTATATTATGAAATACACCAATTTTGAAGACGCTATTGCTTTGCAAAATGGCGTAAAACAAGGTTTAAGTTCAAGTGTATTTACCGATAATTTGCAAGAAGCAGAAGCATTTTTAGCACATTGGGGCAGCGATTGCGGAATAGCAAACGTGAATATTGGAACCAGTGGCGCTGAAATTGGTGGCGCATTTGGTGGCGAAAAAGAAACAGGTGGCGGACGCGAAAGTGGCAGCGACAGCTGGAAAGCCTACATGCGAAGACAAACCAACACCATTAACTATGGTAAAGAATTGCCATTGGCACAAGGAATAAAGTTTGATATTTAGTTATTGGACGATGGCACATAGACCATAGACGATAGATAAAAGCCCGAGTTTAAAACTTGGGCTTTTGTGTTTTAAAAAAGCACGAAAACAGTTTGTGTTTGTTACCAATTTCTTTTTATAAACCTTTAAAATTTTAAGTATTATTTAGGGTTTAGTTTAGATAAATATAGTTAAGTTTGAATTCTATCCATTTGCTTAAACAATGAACAAAATTACGAAGTATATTTTTGCTGCTGCAATAATTCTAATCTCTAGCGATTCTTTTGCTCAAAAATTTTATATAAAACTAAATGTTGGATATAATTGGGGTACTTCTGCATTAAATGGCAACAACACTACATATGCAGGAAATATTGTTAAATTTGAGAGAATTAAGGTACCATTGGGTCAAGGTTTCAGTTTGAATTTAGCAATTGGTCATATGATTAACAAATATTTAGGTATTGAAACAAGTGTAAACTACTTAATTGGCGGAACAACAAGTTTAAAAAGTGTTATTCCTAACTCAACAAATATTTCTAAAGATTATTCTTCAACTATGTTAAGTTGTATTCCTAGCATAATATTTACACCTGGATATGACAAAATAAATCCATATGCTAAATTGGGTTTAATAATTGGTTCTGGTACTTATACTATAAAAAGCGAGGATGTGAGCACCATTGGAGGTGGTAGTTATACTACAACCAATAATACGCTACTTTATAACGGTGGTTTAGCTATTGGTTTTTTAAGTTCATTTGGCTGCTTATATAAAATAAAAAAACAATTTTCATTATTTGGAGAGATAAGCTTAATCAATTTGTCATATTCACCAACTAAAAGTGAGGTTATTGAAAGAAAAACTAATGGTGTTAATCAACTTCCTAACTTGAGCACTAGTGATAAAATTACAGAATATTATGATTCTTACTCAGAAGATAATAGTATTCCACCAGATAAAAATGTTGCTAAAAAAGATTTATTAAGAGATTATCCATTTAATAGTGTTGGTTTCAATATTGGAATACAATATCATTTCTAAAATCTTAAATAAATCTATTGTTTTACCGATGCCTTCGCTTGTAACAAAACATCGGGTTTTTAGGATTGTGTTAAAATGTCATGGAATTTACTTACTAATCTATTGTTTTATAAGTAAACTATTGTTTTATTTTGTGTAATAATTAATAAAATATTTCACATGTAAAAACCCATTTCAATGATGAAAGCTGAAAATTCAATTTTAGAAAAAATCCTTTGTTGGGCTCCACGAATTATTGTAATATTAGCTGTTCTTTTCGTAAGTATGTTTGCCCTTGATTCTTTTTCACCAAACCTAACCATTTGGCAACAGTTACTTGGTTTTAGTATTCACCTTATTCCTAGTTATGTGTTGCTAATTTTTCTTTTTGTTGCTTGGAGATGGAGGTTAATTGGTGGCCTTTTGTTTACAATAATCA
Source organism: Bacteroidota bacterium (assembly GCA_947453415.1). Lineage (GTDB taxonomy): Bacteria > Bacteroidota > Bacteroidia > UKL13-3 > UKL13-3 > JAAFJM01. The sequence goes on from CANGGG010000010.1 coordinate 19,101, forward strand.
GCTTGGTTTTTAGTCCTATTGTTTATAACCATAATTTTAAAATGAACCATTCTGTTATTATCAGTTTAGAAATAATATTAATGATTGTCTTTCCTTTTTTGCTGGCTGGTGTTTTGTTTATTATTTCCCATTTTAAACAAAAAAATAATTAATATAATAAGCTTATTTGCTTTTTAAAAACCAAGCATTTCATTTCGCATAAATACTGAGTTCGCAAATTTCCTGTTTAGAAGTGGGGATTTAATGGTTCGCTTTACTACAAAATCAAATAATAATGGATTGAATTGATAAATTTCGTTCAAATATTTTCTTTCGGTTTTGGTAATATATCCTGCTTTTTCAAGCAAGCTTGTTCTAATTATAATATTAATTGCAGGCAACGGATAATCGCTTCCATTCACTAATCTTTTGTGCATGGCGGTGTTATTTAACATGGTTAAAAGCGGAACGCCCATTCTGTTATATTGTGTCATTGCCGAAATATCGGCAAACAATAAACCTTCATACTTTTTCTGATTCATTAATTCCAAAAACAAATCAAAGTTATTCCGCTTAATTTTATTTCCTTTTGAATCAAATACGGTTGCTTCTCCCAAGCTAGCGCAATGTGCAATGATCACTTTTACACCCAAATCCAATGGAAATTTTAGTAGCATTGGATTCCCGAGTTTTTGATCATCTTCTGCTTCTACCGCTTTTTCTTCGCCTGCATGGGTAAGTAACACGATGCCTTTTTCTTTCATTTTTAAATAAAACAACCTGCACTTTTCACTTGATGGATTTATGCTCATAGCATTAGGAAGCCACTTAAGCATTCTTCCGCCTTTTTTGTGCCATTTTTCAAGTTCTAATAAGGCATCTTTACGGTAAGGATGAATTGATATAACCGGGATAAATAAATCGGGATATTGAGCAGCAATTTTAAAAACATACTCATTGGGAACATAAAATTCCGTTTTATCTAAGTTTTCTGTTCCATTTTCATGGTAATTTTTATCAAAAGCCAACAAACAATATTTACCATGATTTGGTATGCTTTTTATTCTATTTACCAATGTTTTCAAAAATTCAGCATCTGCATTTTTAGTGTTTTTTATTCCTGCAGCACTTTTATACACATTGAACTTTAAATGCTTTATTGGATACTTCGCAGATTGCATTTTTTTGTTTACAAAGTTCCCACTATTTCCTGCTCCAGTACCTACAATATGAGTATGATAGTCTATAGTTTTCCCTTCTTCTAATCCTTTAAAGGCATCGTTAATTAACTGGTTTGCACCAAAACTTAATGTTTTATATAATAGTGTGTTTTGTGTAGTTTTATTGGCGTTATTTATTGCTTTTTCAATGGTAGAATTGGTAATTATCACTACAATGCTTATAGCAGCTATAAGTACTAAATATTTGGTGTATTTCATTTTGCTATATTACAAAAAAGTTAAAAAAAAACGGATACGGTTTTTCGAAACCTTATCCGCTAATGATGAAAGGCCAGACAGGTTTTTTTTAACCCTGTCAGGTCTGATTTTGAATTTTATTTCGCTTGATTCTTTACAAAATCAAATAACAACCTCACTCCTACTCCTGTTCCCATTTTTCCTCTGTAACTATCGTTTGAGTTTATAAATGCAGGACCGGCAATGTCAAAGTGCATCCAAGGATAATCAATAAATTTTTCTAAAAACTTACCTGCAGTTATAGCTCCACCAACTGGGCCGCCAATGTTTTTCATATCTGCAATATCCGATTTGATTAACTTACTGTAATCGTCCCAAAACGGAAACTCTACTAAGCGTTCATGTGTGTTGTTTCCGCTGTTTTTTAGCGCTGTTTTATGCGTTTCGGCTGCTGTTCCCATGCAAACTATTCCGTATTGTCCAATTGCTGCTGCTGCTGCACCCGTAAGCGTAGCAAAATCTAATACCAATTCTGGTTTGTATTTTTTTGCATAAGTCAATGCATCTGCCAAAACCATTCTGCCTTCCGCATCGGTATTTAAAACTTCTACCGTTTGTCCGTCATACATGGTAATTACATCTCCTGGAGTATATGCATTTTCTCCAGGTCTGTTATCAGTAGCCGGAACCAATGCAATTACATGGTAATTTAATTTTGCTTTTGCAATGGCAAACATCGCGCAAGCCACTGCTGCAGAACCTGCCATGTCGCATTTCATGCTATCCATACTGTTTGGTGTAGGTTTAAGGCTTAATCCGCCTGTATCATAAACAATTCCTTTACCTACCAAAACCAATGGTTTTTTGTTTTTAGGTTTTGCTGGTTTATATTCCATAATGGTAAATGTTGGCGGAATTTGACTACCAAGATTTACCGCCAATAAACCACCCATTTTTAAACTTTCTATTTGTAGTTTGTTTAAAACTTCTACTTTAAAATTGGCTTTTTTTCCTAGTTTTTTAAATTCATTGCTTAATGAAACAGCGTCAATTATGTTTTGTGGTTCGTTTACCAAATTACGTGCTTCACAAACTGCTTCTATTAAAATATTGGTTTGCTCCACTCCTATTTTATTTAGGTTTGTTCCTACTAAATAAATATTTTTTAAAGTGAATTTTCCTTTTTTATCGCTTAAATATTTTATAAACTGATAGTTGCTTAAAGCTATTCCTTCAGCTATTGCTAATAATTGCTCTTCAGTAATTACCGTTTCAGAAATTTGTATGGAATCGTATTTATGTGCATTGATTGCAGCGCAAACTTTATTACCTAATGTTCTATAAGCTTCTAATGTTAAGTAGTCGTTTTTCTTTTCAAATTCTTCTATCAATTGTACAAAAACCAATCTTTCAAATTGATTGATGGTAATAAAAGTATCTGCTGCTTTTATCTTTTTTTCTAAGTAAGCTACTTCAGGTTTAGAGAAACCAAATGTACTCCATTTTGCTTTTTTATTGGTTACAATTAAAGTGCTTAATTGGTTGTTGCTTTTAGCAGTTATATTTATTTTAGTTGTCATTTTTTTGGTTGATTATTTTTTATATAGTAATAAGTTTTATTATTATTAGAGTATTTAGTCCCTACGAGACATTTTTTCTATGTTACAAATACCTATTTATTAATCAGTAAATTTATAAATTACTGAATTGTTTCAAAAAGCGGGTATCATTTATGAAAAAAGTTCTTAAATCCTTCACATCATATTTTAGCATGGTAATTCGCTCTATTCCCATTCCAAAAGCAAAGCCAGTATATTTTTCTGGGTCAATTCCGCAATTTTCTAACACATTTGGATCTATCATTCCACAACCCAAAATTTCTACCCAACCACTGTGTTTGCAAATATTACATCCTTTTCCTTTACAAATTTGGCAGCTAATATCCATTTCTGCACTTGGTTCTGTAAACGGAAAATAACTTGGACGGAATCTCACTTCTACTTCTTCGCCAAACATGTCTTTTACAAATGCATATAATGTTTGTTTTAAATCGGCAAAACTTACTTTTTCATCAATATAAATTCCTTCTATTTGATGAAAAAAACAATTCGCTCTTGCCGAAATAGCTTCATTTCTATACACTCGCCCAGGCATAATAGCCCGTAAGGGCGGATTTTTTTGCTGCATTAATCGTACTTGTACACTTGAAGTATGCGTGCGCAATGCTATTTCTTCATCTATAAAAAAAGTATCCTGCATGTCTCGCGCAGGGTGATTTGGTGGGAAATTTAATGCAGAAAAATTATGCCAATCATTTTCTATTTCTGGTCCTTCAGCTATTGTAAATCCAAGCTTTGTAAAGATAGCGACAATTTGATTTTCTGTAATATTTAACGGGTGACGAGATCCTAATTCAGTGATTTCGGATGGTAAAGTATAATCAATATTAGAATTTATATTTTCTGTTTTATTAGATTTAAATTTTTCTGTTGCTTCGTCAAATTTTTCTTGTACACTGGTTTTTACCACATTCATTAATTTACCTAAATCACGTTTCATTTCATTAGGTACTTGTTTAAATTCTTCAAACAAATCATTCATTAATCCTTTACGAGAAAGATATTTTAAACGAAAATTTTCTAAATCTTCACTTGAATTTATTTTATACTCATGAAGTTTTTGTTGAAGTTCTTCTAGTTTTTGTTTCATTTTTAGTTTTAAATATTTTTTCTTTCTATCCCACTACAAACATAAGAATACAATTTATAAATGCTAACCCTGAGCTTACCCACAGCGTTAATGTATTATTGTTTATCTTTAGATATAATTTGTAATAATAATAATAGCTGTTAATTGTTAGCATAACTTTTAATTTTTGTTTAGGATTTTACCTTATACAATATTCTTAACAATTTACTTTTTTACTTTTTTATTTATAATCAGTTGTTTATATATTTATAAACAGTGTGTTAATTGCGACATTCACATATTTGTGTTTATAAAATGTCGCACTTAAAATGTTAGTTATCTGTTAAACTATTTAGTATAAATTGGTACTTATCAAGATGCCGTTTTTTTCATAAATTGATATAAACGTTAATCCACATTTTATAGCTTTATTATTACGTTATTGTTGACTAATTATATCGTTAATGTTAATAGATTGCTCTATATCCCAATATGCTCTCACATTTATTAGTTGATTTGATATAAATGTACGTTCAGGATATAACATCGATTCTAAGTCTCCATTATCCCATAAACCATTGTTATTCAAATCTTCTATAATTTTTATTTTACCTAAAACCGGATTTAAATATTCCATTTTTAAATTTGTACTTTTATTTACGTTAAATGATTTAATAACTGTATTTGAATTATTATCCAATAATTGAACAATATAGTTATGTTTTGCATTTTCTAAATCTACATTTAAAAGTAAAGTTCCATATTCTTTAAATGCTTTTATATCATAATTATAGGAAGTTTTTTTATTAAATGTTCCAAATATATCCTGTAATGATGAATCTTTAAATTCAATACTATATTTGGTTGATTCTTTCCAATTATTACAAATAGTAATTCTCATTTTATTAGTATCTATTTTAAAATAAGTTGGTATTAAAATATTTGTATCTTCTTTTATAATTATACTGTCTTTATTTATGTAATTTATTGGAACTGATGATTCAATAAAAATAGTATCTAAAGGATTTAATTCTGCTTTTGAAATCAATATAAATTCAGGTTTTTTACTCTTTTTTTTACTAATAATTGTTTTATAAAAGCTTGAATCGTTTGTAGTTATTTTAAATTTACACGAATCTGTATTATTATTTACAAATACTTTAATTGTATCTATTCCATTGGTATTCCTTAAGTTTTTAAAATATATTTTTTCGTTATTTGAAGTTATTATTTTAAAATTTGTAGGTTTATAAACTGTAAATTTATAAACTCCTAATTGTGTACTTATTGTATCTAATATTTTATTAGGTTTGTATACATTTGGTTTAATTAAATATAATAAAAATTTTGAGTTTATATTTCCTGTATTTATTACCGAATTATAAATAGCAACACTATCATTTTTAGCGTATTTTAAATCTATTCCATCTTTTCTATATGCATAAAGAATATAATTTTCTATCGGCATATTTTCAATCAAAAATGAACCATCTTCTTTTGTTTTAGTAAAATAGGTTGGATTAAATTGATAGATTGTTGTATCGGTAAAAGTTGATTTTTTATACAATGAAACTATTAATCCTTCTGCTGGTAAATTTGTAAAAGCATTTCTAATTTTACCACTAATAAAATTTGTATCTATGTATGAACCAGTTGAAAAAGTATATTGTATATTTTTGGCTGTAATTCCTTCATGGTTATCAGCTATAGCATTTCCAAAATTAATTGTGTAAGTGGTATTTTTTTGAAGTTCTTCTTTAAATTTTATTATTAATTCTTTTCCATTTATTAAATATTCTGGACTTTCTTTTTGCGGAGGACTCATTACTATTTGTTTAGTAACGTCTTTTAGTTGAATAAATTCGTCAAACTTTATTCTAATATCTTGATTTTTAGTTGTAAAGTTAATTTTTTTATTTTCTGGTAATATTGATATAACCTTAGGACCTTCTGTATCTTTTGGTCCACCAGTTGGAGTTACAACTTTTGCACAACTAATTATTAATAAAGTACTTATATAAAATATTTGCTTATTCATAGTAATATTGAAATTAATTATTTCAATTATTTTATTTTTTTAACTATAAATAATAAAGTTGAATATTCGTTAGTTACCATAGCGCTACAATTTGAAATTAGACCATTTATAGCGCCTTTAAGCATAGTAAAATTATTTTTCTGATGTATTTCACTTCTCATAGAAATATATGGAGCATCAAATATTAATGGCTTTATTTCTATAATTTCAAATCCGTGTTTTTCCATTAATAGTTTTATGCTAGTTCTATTAAAATGATATAAGTGTCTTGGCACATCATAACCATCCCAATATTCTTTATATTTTTTAGCATCCCAACTATTTGAATTTGGAACAGCAATAAATAAAGTACCATCTTTTTTAAGTAAATTATTTAATTGTTTCATTCTTTCATTTAAAAAATGTACGTGTTCTAACACATGCCATTGAGTAATTACATCATAATTATTTTGAGGTAATTGATCTAATTCTGATTCATTTTTTACATTATAACCAAATGTATCTTTTACATATCTAATAGTATCATCACTTACGTCAACACCTATACATTCAAATGTATTATCTTTTACAGCTCCATCTAAAAAATAACCAAGACCACAGCCTAAATCCATTAAATTTCCTGAAGAATTATATTTTTTTATTAAATTTAATTTTTGATTGATACTGTAATTTCTAACAATATCATATATTTTATACATGATACCAAAACCCTCTTTTTTTCCAGCATGTGAAACATACTTATCACTTTGATAATACTTACCAATTTCGTTTGTATCTGGTCTTGGATTGGTAAATAAAAAAGTACATTTTTTACAACGTTGTAAGTTAAAATTTTCGCTTGTAGCTACAAAGTCAGTACAAGTTAATTCATTAATTAATTCATTGTGTCCACAAACTAGACAAGTATTTAAATTTTCCATATTATATTTAACGGCCCAAATGTACCAATAAAACTGAAATATCTGAAGGAGAAATTCCACTTATTCTTGCTGCTTGTCCTAATGTTCTTGGTTTTTGTTTTATAAATTTTTCTCGAGCTTCACTACTAATATTATGAATGGTTGAATAATCAAAATTGTCGTAAATCACTACATTTTCTAACCTATTCATTTTGTCAACCATTAATTGTTCTTTTTCTATATAACCTTCATATTTCATCAATATTTCAGCTTGTAATAAATTATCTTCTGAATAATCCTTTAGAAAGTTTTTTACTAATGGAATTTGATCATTCAATATATTAATATCTAATTGTGGCCTTGTTACAATTTGCATTAATTTATAATTTTGGGGAATGTCAGTAGTATTATATTCTTTCAATAATGGATTTATTTCCTCTGGTATTACTGAAGTTTTCTTAAAAAATTTAATAATTTCATTGGTATTTTTTATTTTTTCCTTTACATCATCTAATCTTTCATTACTCGCTAAACCAATTTTATTTCCCAATTCTGTTAATCTAATATCAGCATTATCTTGTCTTAAAAGTATTCTATATTCAGCCCTAGATGTAAACATTCTATAAGGCTCATCGGTACCTTTATTTATTAAATCATCAATTAAAACACCAATATATGCCTCTGATCTTTTTAAGATAAAATCTTCTTTTTCATTTAATTTATTATGTGCATTTATTCCTGCCATTAAACCTTGGCAAGCAGCTTCTTCATATCCTGTTGTTCCATTTATTTGTCCAGCAAAATATAGATTTTCCACTAAATGAGTTTCTAAAGTTAACTTCAATTGTGTGGGTGGAAAATAATCATATTCTATAGCGTATCCAGGTCTAAACATTTTAGCATTTTCAAAACCAGGAATCATTTTCATTGCTTTTAATTGTATATAATCGGGCAAAGAAGTTGAAAATCCATTTACATATATTTCAATTGTACTCCAACCCTCTGGCTCCACAAATATTTGATGCCTATCTCTTTCAGCAAATCTGTTAATTTTATCTTCTATTGAAGGGCAATATCTTGGTCCTAATCCTTTAATTCTACCGGCATACATAGGAGAATCATCAAATCCAGTTCTTAATATATCGTGAACTTTTTCATTGGTATATGTTATCCAACAAGGTTTTTGATTAACTACAGCTGTTGTATTTGTATATGAAAATTTACCTGGATTATCATCTCCTTCTTGTCTTTCCATTAAGTTATAATTCAGCGTTCTACCATCTACCCTTGGTGGAGTTCCCGTTTTCATTCTTCCACTTTCAAAACCTAATGCTATTAGTTGCTCAGTTATTCCAGTTGCTGATTTTTCTCCAATTCTACCACCTCCAAATTGTTTCTGACCTATATGTATCAAACCGTTTAAAAATGTTCCATTTGTTAAAATCACTGCTTTAGAATAAATATTTAAACCCATTCCAGTCTTTACTCCAACTAACTTACCTTTTTCTATTAAAAGACCTGAAACCATATCTTGCCAAAAATCTACGTTTTTGTTTTCTTCTAACATTTCTCTCCAATATTGAGAAAACATCATTCTGTCTATTTGTGCCCTTGGGCTAAACATGGCTGGTCCTTTCGATCTATTTAGTAATCTAAATTGTATTGTCGATTTATCTGAAACTATTCCAGAACCACCACCTAAAGCATCTATTTCCCTTACTATTTGACCTTTAGCTACCCCACCCATGGCTGGATTACAACTCATTTGAGCTATTTTATTCATATCCATGGTTATAAGCAATACCTTGCTTCCCATATTTGCTGCAGATGCAGCAGCTTCACATCCAGCATGACCAGCACCAACAACTATTATATCGTATTTATCTAACATTTTTTTGTTCCACGTGAAACTTTATCGATTACTTAAGTAATAATTTTCTTTTTCTCTCATCTTTTTTGATTCTTTAGATGATTTGTCTTTATAACCACACAAATGAAGTACACCATGAATAATTACTCTATGAAGTTCATCTGTAAATGATTCTTTTAAAATTTTTGCGTTTTCTTTTACCCTATCAACACTAATATAAATATCACCTTCAATATTTTCATTTTTATTATTCAGTTCAAATGTTATGATATCTGTATAATAATTATGTTTTAAAGCATTGTTATTTAATTCTAAAATAAAATCATCTGAACAAAAGTTAAATGAAATAAAATTTACATTTTTCTTTTCAGCTTCTATACTTTTTAAAATCCACTTTTTTATTTTTATTTTATTTTTAATTCTAAAATTATTATCAATATTATTATATGATATCATTATCTTATTATAGTAACAGTGCCTTTTTTATTAACCTCTTTGCCGTCTAAACCAACAATATTTGCTTCATAAACATAGGTTTCGGTTTCCGCAAAATTATTGTTTAAATCAGTTAAATCCCAACCAATATTTAAATCTCTAATTTCTTTTACTAATAACCCCCATCTATTATATATATTCATTTTTGATTTTGAATAATCTATAAATACACCAACTGGTTTAAAACTATTTGAATTAGAACGAGAAACAACTGCATCAGGAAAAAACACAGCTAAACCACCTACTATGCACACCGAATTTGATGTGCTTGTATATCCACTAATATTTTCTACTGCAATTAATTTATAACATAGTTTTTCAACAGACAAATCCTCATTCATTACATTGTCAATATAATTACTATCTACAGTACTACCTTTTTGGTTAAATGGTTTTGTTATATCTTCATTAATCCTTGTTTCTCTGTATATTATATATTTTTCTACCCCACTGTTCCACGTGAAATATTTGTTCCACCAAAGTTTACTTTCTCCAGCGCCCTGTATGTTTTCTAAGATTATATTGGTTGATATTGTAGTTGTGTCATTATAAATCCCACAACTGTTTTTAGAAACCAAATAATAATACACTCTTCTATTTCCTGTTTCTGTTAAGTCAATAATATTTATTGGAGATGTTATGTTATTTAAAGTTTTATATAATGAATAGTTTAATGCATCAGTTGATTTTAATATATTTATTTCAGATAAATCAGAGTATGTGTTGAACCCAATATTTATATTTATATTATTATCTAATGTAACATAATTTATTTTTAAGTTTTGATTTGAATTTCTATTTCCTGTTACAAAAGAAACATTATTTGAGCTGCTTCTGTAGTTTACATATTTACTGTTTACAGCCGCTACATAATAATCTACTGTTTCATTTGTAGTTGTTTTTATTGAGTAATTTGTGGTCGCATTGCTTACACTGTCTATCAAATAATAGTTTGATTTGTTTAGCATTTTATAAATATAATAGTATTTAATACTATCGCTCCAACCAATATATTTAGTCCAATTTAAGTTTATTATATTTTTACAGGTATCTATGGAACCCTTTAAATTGATTGTATAATGATAGTCTTCAGTTAAATAATCCCATCTTTTTGTACAACTATCTACTGCAGCAATTACGTATTTTAATGGGTTTGATTTTGGATTTCCACCTGATATTTTGTCTATATAAAAAGTATCGGTAATTCCCGATTTTATTGGATTATCATTAAATAAATCAACATACCAAAAACTTGGATAATTGTTTTTCTCCCAAACAATTACAGGATATTCGGAATCAATGTCAACTGTTACATATGCAATTTTACTTTTTGGTAAATTAAAGCTTGCTACATTTTGTGTGTCTGTTATGCAACTACCATTTAATTCGTATAAACAAATAATAAAATATTCCCAGTTTTTATTACTAGGAACATTAGCGTTTAAATGTAAAAAATAGGTGTTTTTTATATTAGTATCTGTATATAAAAGAGTAAAAGGGTCTGATGCTTTATCTCTACCATATACTTGATATTCTTTAAATGGTGTTGGAAACACACTATTATTATTCCAATAAAGTTCATTATTTAAAACTGATCTACATATTCTTCTGATTCCACATCCATATTGTGCATGTGCAATTTTTGTTAAAAATATAACGAGTAATAATATGTAAATTTTTTTTATCAAAACTACTTTGTTCCTACAATTACACGTGTTAAATCTTCTTCTTTTAAATATAAATTTGCTAATTCTTTTAGTCTTTCCGCTGTTGTATTTTTAATTATTTCTATAAATTCATAGAAATATTTGTATTCTAAATCAAAATCTTTCAGTATTTTAAAACGATCGGCTAAGCTAAAAGGCCCGTCTATACTACGTAAAAATGATCCTAAAAGATAGTTTTTAGCTGTTTTGAGTTCTTTTTCTCCTATCAATTCGTTTCTTAACCTTGCTAGTTCTTTGAATATTTCTTTTATACCAGTTTCACTTAACTCATTATTCATTTCCGTATCTATATACCAACAAGCATCAAAAGGATAGGCTTCTATAGCTGAATATATTCCATAAGTTAATCCCTTTTCTTCACGTATATTTTTCATTAATCGTGACCCAAAATAACCACCTAATATTAAATTTAGTAATTGCATTTCTCTGAAGTCGGGATGATTTCTATTGAATAATCGTCTTCCAATTCTAATTGCACTTTGAACTGAATTTGTCTTATCTATGTATAAATCAGCAGGTTCTGTTCTTTTAGCCATGTATTTTTTAGCTATATTATCATAAACCTTAAACGTATTTGAGCCAATATATGTATTTATTATTTTTATAGTTTCATTGTCAACATAACCTGATGCCAAAATATATTTTAAACCCTTTTGAAAATGATTTTTATAAAAATCAACTAATTGTTCTTTCTGAATAGATTCAATATCTGAAATATTAGAATATGAACCATATAGTGTGTTTTCTCCAAATATTGCTTGATTAAAAGCCCTTCTCACTAAATATGAATTTCTTTCTTCGTTAACTTTTAAGTTTTGAATGGCATTTTTCTTCAATATTTCTAAATCATTTTCAGGAAATATGGAATCGTTAAGTATTTCAACTATAAATGGTAAGCAATTAGTTAAGTGTTTGTTTAAACAATATAATGTAATAATAGCTTCCTCTGATGTGTTTTTTGTTTGAAAATAGGCACCATAAAAATCAAGTTTTTCAGCTAATTCAGCAGCTGAATATTTGCTAGTTCCTTCACTTAACATTTTGCATGTAAAGTTAGCCTGGCTTTTAAAATCTTGAACATTTATTCCTGCATCAAAAACCAAATCTATTTTTATAACCTCTTCATTACTAGCATTTATAGTATATAGTTTTATGCCATTTGTTAAAATATTTTCCTGAGCTTCTTTAATATTAATACTCTTTATTTCCACCACATTGGGTGAACTTTTTCTATTTAGTGTCATTTTTTTTTGATAAATAATAAAGAGTTGAACAATTTGTAGGAATCAATATTTGATGAGCAATATTTATAATATCTGCTTCTGTAACTTTTAAATAAGAATTTGCTTCCGTGTTAACTAATTCAATATTACCCAAAACCCAAGCATATGCCAGTTTCATTGCTTTGTTTAAAACAGTCATATCATTGAAACGAATATTTGTTTCTGATTTATTTTTAATTTTTGTTAACTCATTAGTTCCAACGCCATTGGTTTTAAAGTCTTCTAGGGTGTTTAAAATGGCATTTTCAGCGGTTTCCATACTTACTCCTTTGCTTAGTTTTCCTTCTATCATCAATAAGCCAGCTTCCACATCTCCGCTTATATAAGCGTCTAATTCACTGAAAAGGTTTTTGTTTTTTACCAAATCAATGTAAAACCTTGACGATTTTCCTGCTCCCAAAATATCTGTGAGCATATCGGCAGCAAAATATTTTTCATCTGTTCTGGCCGGCATGTGATATGCTTTTACAATCATATCCAATGGAACATCAGCATATACAGTTTCTGTTCTGGCTTCATTTTGTTTTGGTTCTTGACTGTAACTAGGTTTAACAAAGTTTTGCGATGGAATAGGCGCAAACCATTTATTTACTAGTGTTTTACATGTATCTAAGTCTAAATTTCCAGCTAAAACCAATACCGCATTATTTGGACAATAAAAGTTTTTGAAAAAAGTTTTTACATCATCAAGGGTGGCGTTTTCTATATGGCTTATTTCTTTTCCAATTGTAGGCCAATTATACGGATGAACTTTATAAGCTAAAGGCAGAATTTTTAACCAAACATCTCCATAAGGCTGATTTAAATAACGCTCCTTAAACTCTTCAATAACTACATTTCGTTGAATATCTAAGCTTTCTTGGCTAAAGTCTAAACTTAACATTCTATCACTTTCTAGCCAAAATCCAGTTTCAATATTATTAGCTGGTAACGTTAAATAATAATTTGTAATATCATTGCTTGTAAAAGCATTACTCTCGCCACTTGCGTCTTGAAGAACGGTGTCAAATTCTTCAATATTTACAGACCCTCCAAACATTAAGTGTTCAAATAAATGCGCAAAACCTGTTTTATTAGGATTTTCGTATTTTGATCCCACATTATAAAGCATATTTAAAACACAAAGTTGTGTGCTATCATCAAAATGATGAATTATATGTAGGCCATTGGCCAATTGAAACTGATTATATTTGATCAAAATTTATTTTTTTATAAAATTTATTATTGATGCAAAAATAGGAGAGAAGCAATCATAATTTTAAACCATTACTTCACACTTAAACGCACAAATTGAAAAGCTGTATATTTTTATTGAACAATAAAAGAACTGAATAGTTGTTTTTATTAATGATAGCTTGTATTTATTTCAATATTTTGTTTTTACTTTAAAGCTTTATTCCAATTAATATATAATGGTTTAAGTATATTGTAATTTATATAAAACACATAAAACTAATCTAATAAAAAGACAAAAATGTCGCAATTGAGTTTATTACCAATAAAACCAATCTTTAAGGTGAATATTTATTCCATATATTGTACCAAAATCCAATATATTTTGTTTTTGAGAATATAATCAATTATTTTGCTTTAAAATGTCGTACAGAGATAAATTACAATACTTATTGGTAAAGAAATTAAATATTTCAAATGCAATGGCAAAAGAAATTATTTTATCAAATAAGGTTTTGGTAAATGCTGAAAATGTGTGCGATAACATTGAAATATTGGAAACCGATGCAGTTTTTTATAATAATGAAATTATTCAGATTGGAAAAAAATTAATATATGTCGCACTTTATAAGCCACGAGGAATAGAGTGCACCTTGAACGAAAAAATAGACCAAAATCTATCAACTATTATTAATTTTAAAGAAAAACTTTTTCCTGTCGGCCGTTTAGACAAAGAATCGGAAGGATTATTGATTTTAACCAACGATGGTTACTATTTCAATAAAACCATAAACCCCGCAAGTGAAGTAGAAAAAGAATACGTAGTAACTGTAAATAAGCCAATTACCAATGAATTTATTATAGAAATGAGTAAAGGAGTAGAAATTTTAGGCCAAATTACATTGCCATGCATAATGGAAATTTTGGATGAATTTACCTTTAAAATTATTCTAGTACAAGGATTAAACAGACAAATAAGACGCATGTGTTTTAAGCTTAATTACATGGTAAATTGTTTAAAACGAGTAAGAATTGGAAAAATTAACCTTGAAAACTTACAGCCAAAAGAATTTAGAATAATTGATTTGGAAATGTAGGTTTTTTATAAACTCATTAAATCCTTAAATTTAACAGCTTGTCTGCGGCTAACTTCTACCTTCATCCCATCTTTCATATAAAACAATAAGCCGCTATTGAAAAACGGTTCTATTTTATCTAAGTAATTTAGGTTTATAATTTGCTGACGATTTGCCCTAAAAAACATTTTTGGACTTAGTCTTTCGTCCAAAGCATTTAAAGTTCTATGAATTAAAGGCTGGTATTTATCAAAGAAAATTTTAGCATAGTTCCCATTGCTTTCTATTAGTCTTATATCGTTTAATTTAACATACCAACAGCGTTCCCCATCTCTAATAAATACTTGGCTATCTTCCGCTAATTTTTGGGTTCCTCTTTGTTCATCTGCTAGCGCAATTTGCTTTTTTGCTTTTGCAATTGCTTCTCGTAAGCGACTTGTTTCTATAGGTTTTAAAATATAGTCCAGCGCATTTACCTCAAAAGCTTTGATGGCAAATTCGTTGTAAGCAGTTGTAAAAATAATAGCTGGCGATTCTATTAATTCTTCCAACATTTCAAAACCGGTTTTTTCGGGCATTTGAATATCTAGGAAAATTAACTGCGGTTTTAGTTTGTCTATTAAGTCTAAACCCTCGTCAGCATTGCTGGCTTCAGCAATAATTTCTATATCGGTAAACTCTCTTAATAGGTTTTTTAAACCCTCGCGAGCCAATTTTTCATCGTCAATAATGATTGTTTTTATCATAATGGTAAGGTTATTTCGGTTAATACGTTTTTATCGTCGAAGTTTATTATTGAAAAACACGCTTTATCGTCAAACAAAATGCGCAATCTTTCTTTGGTGTTCTCTATTCCCAAACCGTTTGTTACTTGATTTGGATTATATTGTCCACTGTTTGTAATTTGAATGATGGTGTTTTGATTCTTCACAAATGATTTGATAAAAATTGTGCCACCATTTTTTAAGTTGCTAATTCCATGTTTAATGCCGTTTTCTACCAAAGTTTGAATCATCATGGGTGGTAAATTAGACTTAAGTGTTGCTGGCGAAATTTCTAAAATAATGTTTAATCTATCGTCAAATCTTATTTTTTCAATGGCTAAATAATCATTTACCGTATTCATTTCCTCTTGCAAAGCAACGGTTTTATTTTTTTCCATTTTAAGAGAACCTCTTAATAAACCACTTAATTTTGTAATAGCTTCCTTGGCATTTTCTGGATCCAAATCAACCAAAGTCCTAATGCCATTTAATGAATTAAATAAAAAATGAGGGTTTAGCTGTGTTTTCAAATTATTGTATTGAGTTTCCTTTAAAACTGCTTGTAATTCAAACTTATCGGTTTCGGTTTTTAATAGTTTTTCCCAATACACAAAAAAGTGATAAACAACGGCCCATAAGAAAACATATTTTGATAAATTGAAGAAAAATATAGGCAAAATTGCAAAATTTATTCTTGATAAAAACTCTTTTCCTAAGTCAAATTGTGCAATATAATCAGAAGGAATAGTATAAAAATCAAGAATTACATTTAAAAATGAAAGTGGAATCGAAACTAAAATAATCATAAAGATACCACGAGGAATCAATTTTTGTAATGGTAAATTTAACCAATTTGCTTTGATAACTATCAATCGGTATATGTGAGTTAATAAAATGCCGGCCACCCAATTTGATAAACCATTTATAAGTAAACCGTGACTGTAACCAACAGCATTTATATAAGTTATTAGTTCTATGAGAACAAAAAAGAACCAGCCCCCAAACTGACAATACCAATATATTTTTGATTTATTTAACATTTTAGTTCCGCTAATATAATAGTACAAGTTTAGTTATAAATACATTAGTTACACCAAAGGAATTTTATAAAATTGAAAGGTAAAAACGAAATATAGTTAAATGAAAAACAAGCTGTTTTTATAATTGAAATATTAAATTGTTATATTGCTTTGCAATGTTAGAAACAAAAAAACAATACATTTGAGCCAATAAAAAGCGCATGAAAATTAGCATAATTATATCGTTTTATAAAAACTTAGCCGCCCTTGATTTAATTTTTAAAGCGCTGGCAAAGCAAACCTATAAAAATTTTGAAGTTATTGTATCTGAAGACGATAATAATGCTAATACCCCCTTTTTTATTAAAGAAAATCAAGCAATTTATAGTTTTGAAATCAAACATTTGTGCCAAGAAAAAGATTTGGGTTTTAGGAAAAATGAAATGTTGAACAAATCGCTAAAAGCTTCCTCTGGAGAAATTATTGTGTTTTTAGATGGCGATTGCGTTCCGCACCCAAAATTTTTAATAGCTTATGTAAATAATTTGGATGAAAACACCTTGTGTTTTGGACGAAGAGTAATGGTTGATGAAGCCACTACAAAACAGATTTATGAAACCAAAAGCATTCAAAAATTAAATTTTTTAAGTTTATTATTTACCAAAACTACCAACTTAAAATACGCGCTTTATTTTCCCTTTTTAACCAAAATAAGAACAGAAGGAATTTGGGGTTGCAACGTAGGAGTTTACAAAAAACATTTGTTACAAATAAATGGTTTTGACCAGGATTATATTACAGCCGGAGTGGGTGAAGATGTGGATTTGGAATGGCGCTTAACAGCAATTGGGGTAAAGTTTAAAAGTATCCGATTTGAAGCTTTGGAATTTCACTTGCACCACAAAGAAAACTATTCAAGAGCGGCAATAGAAACGGGATTAGCACAGTTAAAACTAAAAAAAGAAGCGAATTTGATTTTTTGCAAGAACGGACTTTTTAAATAAAAAACAGGCGACTGACAACTATCAACCGCCAATTATCAACTAATAAACTATTATTGCATTGTCTTTAGGGGTGGTTGTTTGCAAAAACAGCCTGAGATTACACCCTCTGAACCTGATCAAGGTAATGCTTGCGAAGGAAATAGACCACCAATGTGTTTTTTATAATTTTGCTGGCCGCAAACACATTTTGGGTTTTACATTCAGAGTTAGATAAACAATTTTTTGCCTTTAGCAACCCCTGTTATTGGTTTTGTTTACCTTATTCAACACAACAGAAATGTTAAAAAAAACAATTATTTTATCCAATTTATTGGCTTTAAGCCAAATTAGCTTTGCTCAAACCGATTCGCTCAACTCAAAAACAATGCAAGAGTTTGTAGTAAAAGGAATCAAAGCAAATGAAAATTTACCCATTACCCAAACCACGCTCGATATCAAACAAATAGCGCAAAAGTATTTTGGAGCCGACATTCCCTCACTAATTAATAACACACCTTCAATTAATGGCTATAGCGATAACGGAATGGGAATTGGTTACAGCTTTTTTAGGTTAAGGGGAATGGATCAAACCCGAGTTAACACAACAGTTAACGGAATTCCTGTAAACGATCCTGAAAACATGGGCGTTTACTTTAACAATTTTGCCGATTTGGCAAGTAGTGCCGAAAGTATTCAAATTCAAAGAGGGGTTGGAACTTCCACCAATGGTGTGGCTAGTTTTGGTGGAAGTGTAAATATTTTAACTAAAAACTTGGCTCCCAAACAATCAGCAACGATGAATTTTGGTTTAGGTTCTTTTGGTTCAAGCCGTGCTACATTAGAATATCAAAGCGGAATGATTAAAAACAAACTTGCATTTTATGGTAGAATAAGTAATTTACAAACAAACGGTTATAGAAATAATTCTGGTGCTAAAATTACTAGCTATCTATTTAGTGCTGGATATTTTTGGAAAAAAGCAGTTTTAAAATTCAATATTTTTGGCGGCTATGCCGAAAATAATTTGGCATATATCGGAATTGATTCGAATTCTTTAAATTCAAACAGAACATTTAACCCGTTAATAAATGGTGAAAGCGATGCGTTTAAACAAACCTTTTACCAACTACAATATTCGAATCAAATAAATAGCAGGAGTAATATTACTTCCTCTGTTTATTTTGTAAGAGGCGAAGCTCCAAAGTTTCAATTTTACGGAAGTTTTGCAAACGAATATTTGAATTTACCAATTCATAACAACGACAGTGGATATCAAGCCATGACAAGCTACCGATTGAATCAATATTTTGTGGGTGCTTTTTTAAACTATCAATACAAAACTGGCAAGTGGGATTTGATGGCAAATATGCACGCCAATTCATTTACTGGAGAACATTTTTTAGAAGTTCAAACTATTGACAGATATAATCCTAAGTTTATACCTGGGCAAAATGCTTTTTTCAATACAGGTAATAAAAATGAAATAAGCGGAAATATAAAACTAAACTATTCATTTAACACCAAAACAGTAGCTTTTGGAGATATACAAGTTAGAAATGTAAGCTTTATTTACACGCCACAAATAATGGAATATAGGACTATTTATGGTTTAAATAATGATAATTTATTGGTAGAAAACATGAACTGGATTTTTGTAAATTATCGTTTTGGTTTAAAGCACCAAATTAATAAAAGCACCAATGTTTATGCATTATTTGGGCGAAGTAACCGAGAGCCAGCCAGGGTTGATTATTTTAAAGACGAGCATCCTTACAGCAATATAAAACAAAGCGACATTCATCACGAAACCGTAAACGATTTTGAATTAGGAGCAAGTTTTAACAACCAAAAACTAGCTATCAACGCAAATTTGTTTTACATGGATTTTGAAAATCAAATTGCATCAACGGGAAGTTTAAATACTTATGGTGTTGCCATCAATACCAATGTTGGCGCAAGTGTGCGCAAAGGAATAGAAGTAGATGGAATTTGGAAGCTGCATAAAACGATTTGGTTAACACATAGTTCAGCATTTAGCCAAAACACCATCAACAGCATAAACCTTCATTACTTTGACGCAAATACTTATGCCGATACTGTAATTACCAAGAAAAACGCAACTGCGACATTATCGCCTTCGGCAATCATAAATCAAGGAATTAGGTTAATTCCTTGCAATTGGTTTTATGCAGAAATCAATTACCGTTTTGTGAGCATGCAATTTTTAGACAATAGTGAAGATAAAAATGTAAGTATTGCCAATTACAATTTGATGGATTTAAAGTTAGGAATTAACTTAAAACAATGGATAAAATACGGTGAACCAAGCATAAGTGTTCAAGTAAATAATTTAACGGATCAGCTTTATACACCATCAGGAACCGTTCAAAGCTATAC
This sequence comes from Bacteroidota bacterium, assembly GCA_947453415.1. Lineage (GTDB taxonomy): Bacteria > Bacteroidota > Bacteroidia > UKL13-3 > UKL13-3 > JAAFJM01. The sequence continues at coordinate 38,910 of CANGGG010000010.1, forward strand.
CAACTACCTTGATGGTCAAGGAAAGGCTACAACTGTACCATTGTTTTTTCCAGCAGCTACTCGCAATATATTTGTGGGATTAACCTGGAAGTTTTAACCCAGAATACGCTTTAAAAAACAAAAACCGCTTGTGGCTAACGAGCGGTTTTATTTAATAAAATTTATGCCTCAACAAAAGAATTAATTTCCAGAATTTTCCATCAAATAAGCTTTTATAAACAAATCTAAATCACCATCCATTACCGCTTGAACATTGCTTGTTTCGGTATCTGTTCTTAAATCTTTTACCAATTTATATGGGTGCATTACATAATTTCTTATTTGGCTTCCCCATTCTATTTTTCGTTTACCAGCTTCTGCTTTGTCTTTTAATTCATTTTGCTTACGCAATTCTATTTCATAAAGTTGAGATTTTAGCATTTTCATTGCCCTGTCTTTGTTGGCGCTCTGCGACCTATCAACCTGACAAACAATTACAATACCGCTAGGCTTATGTGTCAATTGAACTTTAGTTTCAACCTTATTTACGTTTTGACCACCGGCACCTCCCGAACGGGAAGTTTGAATTTCAATATCAGCATCTTTAATATCTATTTCAATGGTATCGTCAATAATTGGGTAACAATAAATCGAAGCAAAACTGGTATGTCTGCGTGCATTGCTATCAAAAGGAGAAATACGCACCAAACGATGCACGCCACTTTCACCCTTTAAAAACCCATAAGCAAATTCACCTTCTACTTCTATAGAACATGATTTTATACCCGCGCCATCGCCTGCTTGTTCGTCTACAACAGCGGCTTTAAAACCTTTTTTATCGGCATACATAATGTACATGCGCATGAGCATTTCTGCCCAATCTTGGCTTTCAGTTCCTCCTGCTCCAGAATTAATATTGATGATGCAGTTAAACATATCTTCTTCCCCGCTGAGCATGTTCTTCAACTCTAATTCTTCTACAATTTTACAAGTTTCCGAATAGTTTAGGTTCAGCTCTTCTTCACTAACTTCATTGGCTTGGTAAAACTCGTAAAGCACCGCCAAGTCTTCTACTTTGGCAAGTGCGACATCGAATCCTTCAGTCCAAATTTTCTTTTGTTTAATGCCTTTTAGCACGGATTCTGCCTTTTTAGGATTATCCCAAAAGCCAGGTTCTAAAGTTAAATCCTCTTCTTCTTTAATTTGTTGTAATTTAAAAGCAACGTCAAAGATACCTCCTCAGCGCAAACACTCTTTCGTCTAAATTTTTTAATTGATCATTGGTCATAATTGGCAAATATAAATTTTTTAGCCACAGATTTCATAGAATCCATAGATTTATTAAAGATGTAAAAGCTTTTAAAAGACAATTTTTTCAATTTTTCTCCCGCCTAAGCGGGATTGTATTTTTTAATTCAACCCCACTTATCAACATTTTTTAACCAAAACAGTAAAAATAACCTACATTTGCCGCTTTAATGGGAAATATAGTAGCAATAGTAGGAAGGCCAAATGTTGGCAAATCAACGCTTTTTAATCGTTTAACTGGTAACAAACACGCCATAGTTGACGATTTTAGCGGAGTAACACGTGATAGACATTACGGAAAAGCGGAATGGCTTGACAAGGAATATAATGTAATTGACACTGGAGGATACGTTCCAAATAGTGCCGATATTTTTGAAGCAGCAATTAGAAATCAAGTAAAAATAGCCATTCAAGAATCGGATGTTTTATTGTTTATGGTGGATGTATCAGTAGGAATTACCGATTTAGATACAGAATTGTCGCTGATGCTTCGCAAAAGCAAAAAACCAGTTTTATTGGTTGTGAATAAAGTTGACAATTCAAACCGTCAGTTAGATGCGCACGAATTTTGGGCCTTAGGTTTTGATAATATTTATAATATTTCATCGGCTAGTGGATCAGGAACTGGTGATTTGCTTGATGATGCAATGAAACATTTAACTTTTGAAGATCAAGATATTGATGCAGATGAAGTTGAGTTACCAAAAATTGCCATAGTTGGCAGACCAAATGTTGGTAAATCTAGTTTAATTAATGCATTGCTTGGGCAAGAAAGAAACATTGTAACCGATGTAGCTGGAACTACTCGTGATGCCATTAACTCACATTATAAATTATTTGATAAAGAATTTGTGTTGGTTGATACCGCAGGAATTCGAAGAAAAAATCGCGTAACAGAAGATTTAGAATTTTATTCTGTAATGCGCAGTATCAAAGCTTTAGAAGATTGTGATGTAGTTGTTTTGGTAATTGATGCAACAGTTGGATTAGATAATCAAGACATGAACTTGGTAACCTTAGCCGTAAAAAACAATAAAGGATTAGTCATTTTAGTAAATAAATGGGATTTAATAGAAAAAGACCATAAAACTTCGTTAGAATTTGAAAAAACAATTCGTGAAAAACTAAAACCATTTGATGATGTGCCAATAGTTTTTACATCGGCCACCACAAAACAACGTATTTTTAAGGCAATAGAAGAAGCATTACACGTTTACGATAACAGAAAGCGTAAAATCTCAACCAGTAAATTCAACGATTATATCCTTGAAAAAATTGAAACTTATCCGCCACCAAGTGTAAAAGGTAAGTTTGTAAAAATAAAATATGCAACGCAATTACCAGGCAGAAGTCCAAGATTTGCATTTTTCTGTAACCACCCACAATATGTTACGGACTCTTACAAACGCTATTTGGAAAATAAAATCAGAGATGAATTTGATTTTGTAGGCGTGCCAATAATTATATATATGAGAAATAAATAAAAAAAATTTTGTTATTAACAAATTAGTCATATATTTGCCACCGAATTAGAAACTCACTTAATTAAAAAATCAAACAAAATGAAAAAAGTATTATCAATCGTTGCCGCTTCTGCTATGTTAGCTATCGTAGCTTGTGGTCCTTCTGCTGAAGAAAAAGCAAAATTAGATGCACAAAAAATGCAAGATTCAATCACAGCTGCACAACAAGTTGCTGATTCATTAGCTGCTACTGAAGCACAAATGATGGACACAACTGCTGTTGACACAACTGTTGCTGTTGAAGCTGCACACTAATTTCTTTTCTTTTAAACAGAAATCAAATTTAAAAAAGTGCCATCCCGAAACGGATGGCATTTTTATTTTACAACATTCTGAATTACAACGAATAAAAAAGTTAATTATTTGCGAATAACTTTTTTTATTTTTATAAAAAAAAGTACATTCGCAGTCCTAAAAAAATAAGCTCATGGCACAACGTACATACCAACCATCGGTAAGAAAAAGAAGAAACAAACACGGTTTCCGTAAAAGAATGGAATCGGCTTCGGGCAGAAAAGTTATTGCTTCTCGTAGAGCACGTGGAAGAAAAAAATTAACAGTTTCTGACGAAAGACGTCACAAGAAATAGAAAGCCTTATCCCGAGTTTTACTTTACAGGATTAGAATTCGGGATTTGTTTTTTATTTTATCACACATCGTATTTGATTAATACATGTGTTTTTTTTGTTTGTAAACCAACCAATGTAAATATCACTTAAACAGTCCTTGTTTTATGATGAATTATAGTTTTCCCAAACAAGAAAAAGTTATTTCACTAAAAATAATTGAAGCACTTTATTCCAAAGGGAATTACAGTGTTTTTGTTTTTCCATTTAAAGTTTCTATGGCTTTTGTTACTGAACAGCAAGCTAATTGCCAGGTTTTAATTACTGTTCCAAAACGAAATTTTAAAAAAGCAGTAGACAGAAATAGAATTAAACGCCAAATCAGAGAAATTTATCGATTAAATAAGCATTTATTATTGAATAATATTGCATTGCAAAGCAAACAAATTGCCATTTCAATTGCTTATATTAGTAAAACAGATTTAGCATATAATCAGGCAGAAAATTCATTGCAAAAAGTGATTAATTTAATAGCGCTCCACCTTGAAAAAGATCATTCAATTCCCGTTTCTCCTATTAATTAAAGGCTATCAAAACGTGGTTTCACCTTATTTGCCTAATGCTTGCAGGTATAATCCCACTTGTAGTCAATATGCAATAGATGCAATTAACAAATATGGAGTTTTTAAAGGAACTTATTTAGCTATTAAACGAATTGGTTCTTGTCATCCATGGGGTGGAAGCGGTTTTGATCCTGTTCCTTAATTTTAAAAGTGTTTATTTTATAGAATTTTTTTAATACAAAAAACATGAAAACAACAATCATTACATTATCTGTATTATTGGTTTTAGTATTGCTTTTTCAAGCATTTAGATACATTACAAACCAACAAGTGGAAGAACAAAAATTCACAGTAATAAAAAAGTATCCGGAATTTGAAATTCGTTTTTATCCTTCAGCGGTTTTGGCCACTGTTTATTCCAAGGCAAAAACCTACAAAGAGTTGGCTAGTCCTGGTTTTAATAAATTAGCAGGATATATTTTTGGCGGTAACGATAAAGAAACTAAAATAGCAATGACGTCACCGGTTAGAATGGATATTAATGACAGTAATTCAAGCATGAGTTTTGTTATGCCAGCTAATTATTCAGTTGAGAATTTACCTAAGCCAAATAATGCAAGTGTAGTGGTAAAAAAAATTCCAGAAGAATATGTAGCAGTTATTAAATTTGGTGGATATGCTTCTGATGACGATATAAAAAACTATTCTAAAAAACTTCAAAAACTACTTTTAGAAAACGGTATTTTGAGCCATGGAAACTATCGGTTTTTAGGATATAACCCACCATTTCAAATTATTGGAAGAAGAAATGAAATTATAGTTTGCGTAGACTGGAAGCAACAATAAAAACGGACTTTAGTAAAATTTTTATTTTGGCAATAAATACTATTGCAAAGCGGCTGATTACAACATATATTTGATGAAGCTTTTATAATAAACTCTGCCATGAAAATACGCTTAATAGTTTCCGTTTTATTAATAGTTATGCTTTCGCAAAAATTATTTGCGCAGCAAAACCAACCTTCTTATCAGTTTGAATTAGACAGAGCAACCAATGCTTATAATGCAAAAAAATACAATACCGCAGCGGGTTTGTACAAAAAAGTTTATCCCAAAATAAAAGACACTGAGCAAAAACAAAAAGTACTTTTTTATATTGCTGAAAGCTACCGATTAGGAAATAATTATGCGCAAGCTTTCAAGTGGTTTGAAGAGGTAATCAATGCCAAATACCCCGATCCTGCTATTCTTTACAGCTATGGCAATTTGTTAAAATATTTTGAAAAGTACGATGAAGCAAGCCGCACTTTTGGTGATTATTTGTTTGAAATGCCAGAAGATAAAAAAGGAAAATTAGCTTTACAATCATGCAATATTGCGCAGCAATGGAAAGCAAATCCGCAGAAATTTACCATTAAAAATGTAAAAGAATGGAACACAGAATTTGGTGATTTTTCGCCTTTTTATAGTAATGGAAAAGTATTTTGGACATCGAGCAGGAAAGAAAGCACCGGAAGTTTGGTTTTTGAATGGACAGGCCAAAAAATGTGTGATATTTTTGAAGCGGATTACACTTCAGGTTATGGCAAACCAACTAATGTGCAGGGCAAAGTTAATAGCGTTTATAACGATGGAACAGCTTGCTTAGATTTAACTCAAAACACCCTATATTTTACACAATGTAATGGTACAGATGGTAAAGGAATTAACTGCAAAATATATGTAAGTTATAAGCAAAATAATTTGTGGGGCGAACCTAGTTTATTGCCATTTAATTCCGATAGTTTTAGTTGTGGTCAACCGAGTTTAAGTGCTGATGGTAAAAAACTGTTTTTTAGCAGTGACATGGCTGGTGGTTTTGGCGAAAAAGACATTTATGTAAGTCAGTTTGATGAGGTTAAAGCTGTGTGGCAAACACCCAAAAATTTGGGAAATATGGTGAATACTTTTGACGATGATATGTTTCCGTTTATCAGTGAAAACAACGAACTTTTTTATTCCACCAAAGGAAAAATTGGTTTGGGCGGATTAGATATTTTTAAAACACAAGATTCGGCTAATACGTATAAAATTCCTCAAAATTTACAGTCGCCAATTAACAGCGGTGGCGATGATTTTGGAATTGCTTATTTGCCTCAAAATGCACAAAAACCAAATGCGCCCATTGCGTTTTTTACATCCAACAGAATGGATGGAATGGGCGATGACGATATTTACAGCATTTCAATTAAACCTTTTGTGTTTTTGGTAAAAGGAAAAGTATTGGAACGTGAAACCAATGCGCCAATTAGTAAGTCGTTGGTAGCTTTAACAAGCAATGAAGGAAAGAATTTATTTACCGTAAATACTACTGAAAAAGGTGAATTTACTGGTGAAATTCCTTTGAATGCTTTGCAATCGTTAATTGCCAATAAAAGCGGATATTTTGCTAGTACGCCCATTCATATTTCAAGCATTGGTTTGCAAAAGGATTCCGTGGTAGAATTTACTATTTATTTAGATGCCATTCCCGCACCTGAAGTTGATTTTACTTTACAAGGAATTTTGTACGATTTAGATAAATACGATTTACGTGCTGAATCAAAAGTGGTGTTGGATTCATTGGCTATTATTTTAAAAAACAACCCAACTATTGCCATTGAAATTGGTTCGCATACTGATAGCCGTGCACCTGCAGAATATAATATTGAACTCTCAAAAAAACGTGCGCAAAGTTGTTTGAATTACTTACTCACCAAGGGAATTGCTAAAGGCAGAATGCTTTCAGTAGGTTATGGCGAAAGTAAATTATTGAACGATTGTAGCGATGGAATAGATTGTACTGAAGCGGAACATCAGGTGAATAGAAGAACAACATTTAGGGTTTTAAAAACCGATTTTAAACGATAATTAGACAACTATGGATCACATTGAGCCACATTATTTATGGCGAGATATTTATAAAAGTGAGGACGATGAAAACTCCCCATTTTATGAAAAAGAATACAGTGAATTTGATTTTACCAACCAAATTTATAATTACCTCATTCACCCGCAATGGGATGAATTTGGAACCCCAACTTTATATATAAAAATACTTTTTGCCGATTATGAAAAAGGATTTTTGATAGCTGAATTAATAGGCGAATGGAATGATGCGCTGCATAACGATATTATGTATTTAAAACGTGATGTGATGGAAGTTTTTAACGCTGCTGGCATTGATAAATTTATATTGATTGGCGAAAATGTGTTGAATTTTCACACCAGCGATGACAGCTATTATGAGGAATGGTTTCAGGACGTGGAAGAGGAGGGTTGGATAGTAGCAATTAATTTTCAAGAACATGTATTACACGAAATGAAGCAAGCCAATATTGATTATTATATCAATTTTGGTGGTGAATTTGACAACATGCCTTGGCGAACTTTTAGTCCGTTTTTGTTGTATCAAAGAGTAAAAGAAATTATTGGGAGAAGGTTGAATTAGTTGATAGTTTATGGACGATAGACCATGGATTTTAGCGTCATTGCGAATGAAGTGAAGCAATCTTACGATAACAAAACAATGAGATTGCTTCGTTCCTCGCAATGACGTAAACAGAAAAAACAATTTAACAATACAGCAAAAAAACAATTATTTAAAACAATTTAAAGCCAGAAGCTAGCTGCCAGAGGCCAGAAGCAAAAAAAATGAATCAAACGACAGGAATAATAGCAGCATTAATTACTTTAGGTTGTTGGACTATTGGAACGTTTTCGTTTACCAAAGCAGCTAAGTTATATGCGCCAGTTTCGGTTAATAGGGTTCGACTATTATATGCGCTAATTTTATTAAGTTTAATTACTTGTATTATTTATCGAATAAATCCGCTTGCATTGTTTTCAAAACCTGTTGCTATGCAATGGGTTTGGTTAGGAATTTCGGGCATTATTGGGCTGAGTATTGGCGATCATTTTGCTTTTACAGCATTCAAAATTTTAGGAAGTAGCCGCACCAGTTTGTTTAACACTTTTGCGCCAGCCGCTGCATTGGTTGGCGGCATTTTTTTGTTGAATGAAAACATCAATTTTATTGGCGTTATTGGAATGTTTATTTCCATTATTGGCATCGCATGGTTTATAAAAAGTAATGCGCATAACCACGAAGAATTAGATAAAAAGCATTTGCTAAAAGGCGTTGTTTATGCCGTTCTTGGTGCGGTTTGTCAAGGAATTGGGTTGGTTTTTGCCAAAAAAGGTTTGGTTTTATTTGACGCTAACGGACAAGCGCTTTCGCCTGTTCACGCTACTTGGATTCGCATGTTTGTGGGTGTAGTTTTTATTTATGCCATGGGAATTTTTAAGTTAAATGTTTGGAAAGAACTAAAAGATATTACCACCAATAAAGTGTTTTTTAAACCCATTATTATTGGAACCGCTTTTGGGCCAGTATTAGGAGTAAGCATGTCCATGTTAGCAGCCTCCATGATGAATGTTTCTATCGCACAAACCATTTTTTCTTTCTTGCCTATTTCAGTAATTCTAACTGCATTTCTCTTAGGAAAAGAAACCATTAAACTGCAATCCATTTTTGCTGCTTTACTTAGTATTTGCGGAGTTTTTGTTTTGATGTGGCGAGTAGAAATTTTGAAATGGATTTAGGAATTTATACTATTTCTACTCTTTTTTGGTTTTAATTTCTAAATTGCATTCAAATAAATAAACCTACCGCTGTAATGGGAAATGGTTTTAGTTGTATTATACTTTTGTACAGTATTTTTTGAAAAACCACTATTTTATTGGTGTTCAAACTATATTTTGTGCACCCGAAGGGACTCGAACCCCCATCATCAGAACCGGAATCTAACATTTTATCCATTAAACTACGGGTGCAATTGTGTTGATGTGGCGCAAATATACAATGCTTATGCAAACAAAATAGGTTTTGAAAAAATATACCTTTTCAAAGTGTCAAACAATTTCGTAGCCAAGCATAAATTCATTTCGACAAGCTCAATGACCGATGATTTTTTGCGGTCGTTGAGTATGTCGAAACAAAAAAAACATAAGTAAAACTAATCTGCCTGCTTATATTTGACCATTCATGAAAAGCGTATTTCCCATAAAATATATTGTAATGCTGTTAGGTGTTTTTATCACTATATGGCCAGCTTTATATAATCATTATGCTTTGTTTTTTACCGATTCGCAGTTATACATCAATTGTGGAAATGAATTTAGTTTTACTGAAGATCGCTCCTTTGTTTACGGTTGGTTTATTGGAATTACGAGCTTGCATGTTTCACTTTGGTTTCCAATCATTGTGCAAGCCATTATTTTTAACTGGGTTTGTTTTCATTTTGTTCAAAAACTATCGCCAAATTTGGCCACTAAAATTTATTTGCCAATAATGCTTTTATTGAGTGCATTTACTTCATTAGCTTGGGATGTTAGTTACTTAATGCCCGATGTGTTTTCGCCCATTTCCATCCTAATTTTGTACTTGCTTTTTACCCATTCAAAACCATTTGGAACGCAATGGATTTTATTGGTTTTTGCGTATTTATTGGTATTGCAAACGCATTTTGCTTTCATGCTTTTTCATTGTTTGGCATTGGCAATTATTTTGTTGCTGAAAGCAATAAAACTGCCTTTTTTAAAATCATTCAATAAAACAATGGTTTATTTTTTAACAGCCGCAGTTTTTATAAATATTGGTTTGTTTACCCTCGAAAAAAAAGCGCTTGGTGCCAATGGATTCAGCGGTGTTTCACAAGTTTTTTTAATGGGAAAATTGGTTGAAAATGGTGTGCTTCAAAAATATTTAGACCAAGAATGTGCCATTAAAAACTTTGAAATTTGCACGTATAAAAACAATTTAGCGCCACTTAATTACAGCGGAAATTTTTTATTTAGTCCCGAAAGTGCTTTTCAAAAAACAGGTGGTTGGGCTAATCCGCATGGTGAATACAAAACCATCATCAAAAATATTTTAACCACGCCCAAATATTTATGGCTATATGTAAAAGCGGTTTTTAAAGAAACATTTTTGTTGTTTGGTCGAAATGAAATTGGCTCATCTATTCATGCTTATCCACGCGATGGTTGGGGTCCGCACCCGGCAGTTGTAAAATATTATCCCAACGAAATTCTAGTTTATGATTTAGCAAAACAAAATGCCAAAACCCTGAAATTTCCTTTTAAAACCATTACAGTTTTTTATATTTTTTTACTAATTGGTTCATTCATTGTTGCCATATTTTATTTTAAAAAACAGCCATTTATTGTGTTTTTTGTTTTGCTAACGCTTGTTAGCAATGCAGTAATTACAGGAGGTTTAGTAGGTTTGGAAGACAGGTATTGCACCCGACAAAATTGGTTAATCATATTATTGGCTTTAATTTTTATGGCCAATTATATTTATAAAAAACAAAGAACAGATTTACCCGTTTAAGTAATTAACAAATGCTTTGTATTATTTGATTTTTAATAAACCTTGTAGTTGTTACCTTGCAACCTTATTTTAAAAAATAAAAATGGATATAATAAAAACACCAAAAGATAGCTATACCATTATGAACGAATTGGTTTTGCCTAACGATACCAATACTTTAAATAATTTAATGGGTGGAAAGTTATTGCATTGGATGGACATTTGTGCAGCCATTGCAGCGCAAAAACACAGCGGAAAAGTGGTGGTTACCGCTTCTGTTGACAGTGTAAGTTTTAGCAAAAATATTCATTTGGGCGATGTAGTAACTTTGGAGGCATATGTTTCGAGAGCTTTCAATACATCAATGGAAATTCATATCGTTGTTCATGCTGAAAATATTCCAAATGGCGACCGATTTAAAAGCAACGAAGCATATTATACTTTTGTGGCTTTAGACAGAAATGGTTCGCCTTTAAAAGTACCAGCTTTAAAACCTGAAACTCCCGAAGAAATTAAACGTTTTGATGGTGCGCTTCGCAGGCGTCAACTGCGTTTGGTGTTAGCCGGAAAAATGAAACCCGATGAAGCTACAGAGTTGAAGGCATTGTTTATTACTGAATAATTTTTTTAGCTTATCAAAAATTTCGTTTTCATATTTGCCCTTTTATTTAGTTTGCTTTGCAATAACATTGCCGCAAGTCCCTATACTTTTGTGCTTTCAACAAACTTATTAGAAGCTCAAAAACACATTGCGGCTTTGCGCTTAGAAAAAGGAAAAGCCTATGTTGATGCTGAAAAACAAAGCAATAAAATGAACATGGCCGTTCATTTATTCGATAATTATATTGATTTTTATAGAATCCTTTGTTTGCAAAAACAGGAAGATTTTATTGCTTTTGAAAAAGCAAAATCGGGTAGGATAGAAGCACTAAAAAAAATAGATAACTCCAATCCATATAAGTTATATGCACAGTCGGAAATTCATTTGCAAAGTGCATTTTTAAAAGGAATGTTTGAGGAGTTTGTTGGTGCCGCCTGGGATTTTAGATCTTGTTATCAACTTTTAGAAGAAAACACACATAAATTTCCTAATTTTATTGCTAATAAAAAAGACTTAGGTGTAATAAAAGCCATTTTAGGAACCATTCCCGATTCGTATCATTGGATTGTAAGCATTGCCGGTATGAAAGCCGATTTGAACGAAGGCTTGCAGCTAATGAAAGAATATGTAGAAAAAGCAGATGACAAGGAAATATTGATGGAGCGCAAAAACGCGCAATATTTTTACGCAATATTTAACCTTTATTTTTTGAAAAATAAAAAGGAAGCCTGGACACTTGCAGATAAATATACCAGTGATTATAAAACCAATTTAATGAGCGCATGTATTCGTTCATTTGCCGCCAAAGGAACTGATAATAACGAAGCTTGCCTTGTAGCATTAAACGAAAAGCCAACCGGACATGAATATATTTCGTTTCCATATTTGGAAATGATGCATGGTTCGGCTTTACTCCAGCGCTTAGATTTAAATGCAATAACCCACTTTAGGAAGTTTATAGCCACCAATAAAGATAAAAACGACAATAAGGATGCCTATTTAAAATTAAGTTGGTGTGCGTGGCTTAAAAACGATACTGCTAATTATTTATTGTATAGAAATATTGCCACTAATATTTCAAAAAGTGGCGAAAAAAACCAATTTGCTTCTAGTGGTGGCGTGGGTTATTTTCCTGAAAAATCATTATTGAAAGCTCGTTTGCTTTTTGATGGTGGATATTATGCGCAAGCAGAAGAAATACTGATGGCCAAACCCATTACTTCTTTTAAAAACGCACTTGAAAAAGCTGAATATTGCTACCGATTAGGACGTATTTATCACGAAAGTAATAAGCTTTCAAAAGCCATTGAATATTTTGATTTAACCGTCAAAGCAAATGATAAAGAAAATGAATTTATGGCTGCAAACGCTTGTTTGCAATTGGGTTTTATTTACGAAAAACTAAATTTTAAAAAATTAGCAAAAACCTATTTCGATAAAGTATTGGAATATAAAAATTACGATTACAAAAACTACTTACAGCAACAAGCCAAAGCGGCCATTGCTAAGTTATAATTACCACAAATTTGAAAGATTTTAAATCCATTAATCCATTTAGTGAAGCACACCTTTTAAGCTTTGATTTTATCAGTGATTCAATGCTTGAAAATAACCTACAACAAGCCTCTTCGTCATTTAAAATTTGGCGAAATACTACTTTTGCCCAAAGGGCAAAATGTGTGCTAAAACTTTCGGATTTATTAAAGGAAAATGCCGAAGAATTAGCAGAAATAGCTTGCTTAGAAATGGGTAAATTGAAATCAGAAGCCAAAGCCGAAGTTTTGAAAAGTGTTCGCCTATGCGAATATTACGCTACCCGCAGTGCCGATATTTTGCAAAGCAAATTAAGTCAGTCGGAAACAGGTGCAACGGTAGAAATTAAATACGAACCATTGGGCGTTGTTTTGGGTATTTTCCCTTGGAATTTTCCTTATTGGCAAGTGTTGCGCAGCGCCATTCCAATTATTATGAGTGGTAATTGTGTGTTTATAAAACCTGCGCCAAATGTGCCTCAAAGTAGTTTGGCTTTGCAAAATTTATTGAATCAATGTGGTTTTGAAAATGGCGTAATACAAACCATTTTTGCCAGCGAAAAACAAATAGAAACTTTAATTAATGATTCAAGAATAGCAGCAACTACACTTACTGGAAGCGAAAAAGCTGGTTCAGCCGTAGCAAGTTTATCGGGGAAAAACATTAAAAAATCGGTATTAGAATTAGGAGGCAGCGATCCTTTTATTGTATTGGCTGATGCCGATTTGGAGCAAACTTTAAATGGTGCTATGCAAGCACGGTTTCAAAATAATGGACAAAGTTGTGTGTCGGCTAAAAGATTCATTGTTCATCAAAATATAGCCGATGAATTTTTAAAAGGATTGATAAAAAGAATTGAGAAATTGGTGATTGGAAATCCAATCAATGAAAATGTTGCCATTGGTCCTTTGGCCCGTAAAGACTTACAAGAATTGTTAAATAGCCAAGTAAATGAAACTTTAAGTGCTGGCGCAACACTTTTATACCAAACCAAAAATATTCCTTTAACAGGTTTCTTTTTTCCGCCAACTGTTATTGGCAATATTCCTAAAACAGCTAGGGCATTTAGCGAAGAATTATTTGGACCGGTAATTAGCTTTTATACATTTACCGAAATAGCCGAAGCCATGGCTTTAGCCAATGCCACCACTTACGGATTAGGTGCCAGTATTTGGAGCAAAGACATTATGCAAGCCAAACAAATTGCCAACAACATAGAAAGCGGCATGATTTACATTAATCAAATAGTAAAAAGCGATGCAAGATTTCCGTTTGGAGGCATTAAAAAATCTGGTTTCGGCCGCGAGCTTGGTGAGTTTGGATTACGAGAGTTTTGTAATGTGAAGACTATTTGGGTGTAGTTGCTGCCGGCTTTTGGTTGATGGTTAATAGACCATAGACAATGGACGATAGACGATGGACGAAAAAACGTCAAGCTGCAAGCATCTTCTTGTTAAGGATTAGGTTAGCTAATAGAACCCGCTGGTTTAGATTTGCAATCCGCTTTTTCCATGTCTATCATAAATCAAATACATTAAATGGAATTGATGTTTTATGCATTACAAATGCAAAATCAAACTGGCTGAATTTAAATTATCATACAGCATCATTCTAACTAAAACTTTATTTCGTAAAAAAGGCATCCTGAACTTTCATTGCTTTTTACAGAATTAGGCACGTAAATTTGTTTACTAATTGCATTTCCTTTCACACCATTTTTTAAATAATACCAGCTGAAAGTACTGTATTGATTTGGATCTACGTGAAATTCTGCTCTGCCTTTTCCACGAATTAATTTGGCAGTTTCAAAAGGTGATGAAACAATAATTGTATCGACAGATAATTTTTCCCAAGTAGAATCAGAAGCAAAAGTGGAAATAAAACCTAAAGGAGTTAGTTCTATTATATGCGGAAAGTTTAATTTATTGGGGTCTACATAAATTACATGCCCTCCAAATTGACAAGTAATTTTTGTTGAATCAAATATACTTGGAAAAGAAACGCCAACACCAAATGTTCCATCATCATGAATGGTTTCTATTTTGAAAGTAAATTCACCATTTGCATTCGTTGTAGTTTTATTTAAAAAAGTATAGCTTGGACTGTTCCACCCCGACCTTCTCTCTTCGAGGCTAACTTCAAATCCTGAAAGAGGAACTTTTGTATAAATATGCCTCACAACACCTTTTAAATAACAGGCGCTATTTTCTTTTTCGCATCCTCCCAATATTATGATAAAAATAAAGAGAATAATATTCGGTTTCGTTTTAAAAAAAGATCTCATCCAGTTTAGATCAATATGATTTTGTATTAATTTTTGAGGGCTCATTTTTTTATTTAAAAAAAGCAGTTTTCTACTATACGAATTTAATTTTAATTTTATAAATATTACAACAATTTTCTTAAATTTTTCTTATTTTAAAATAGAATAGTGTTAAATAACTATCCGCATTTTTTATTCTTTTTTATTTTATTATCATTGCCTCCAAAATAAACAAAAAATGAAAAAAACCATACTATTAGGAGCTGCCTTACTTGCTATTTCTTTTAACATTCAAGCTCAGGATGTAGACAAAATGGAAACCAAGTTTGACTACATTCAATTACCGTCAAAACCTCTTGATAAGAGCATAAAAAACTATACTAGCAAAGTAGTAAGTGGCGCAGAAGCCATTAACAAAAAACTAATGGATGATTATAATTTAGCCGTTAAACAAGCCGAAGCTGATTATCAAAAAGACATGCTAGCTTATTCTGTTAAATTAAAAGAAGCCGAAGCAGAATACCAAAAAGAATTGCTTGCTTATCCTGCCTTATTAAAGTATGCCAATGATACTTATTTAAAAGAAAAAGAATTATACGATAAAAAGTCAATTATTAAAAAATTAGCAGAAAGAGAATTGGGTGAAGAGGGAAAACCAGTTAAAAATATTCCTAGAGAGCCCTATAAAAAAACACCTAATATTCCATACAAAAACACCCCTGCTATGCCTCAATTGGCTAAGGTATTTAATGCGGAACAATTAGCGGGAACTTATTTAAAATTAGAAGGTTTTAAACCAGGCGCAACCAATGCAGTAAATATTACTGCACAATTGGGTGACTTAAGTCCTTTGGTTCCTGAAATGAAAATTGCTGATATGACCTATTACAGCAATGGCAAATCAACACCTTATAAAGCATATTCATATATTATTAAATACAAACGTTTAATCACTTTAATTGTAGAAACCCCACAAGGAGTAGTATACAATGAAGTTCCAATGGAAATAAACAAAGATCTTATTTATAAATCGCCAGGTGAATTCAAAAGTGAATATGAATTAAATAATTGGTGGTCGTCAAACAAAGCAAGAATTCAAGATCTTTTGGAAAATGAAACGGTAGAAAAAAACCTAAGTGTTATTCAAACTCTTTTAAATGACAATTATGCATTTAAAAAAGTTAATTATATGGCAGACATTTATTTGGTAAAAGATAAAAAAGTAGATTACAGCGATTATCAAAATGCATATTTAGCAGTAATAGAAGGGTATAATTCATTAACTGAAAACTACGAAAAAGTAGCTGCAAAAGCTAAAATAAATGAAGCCATTGCTATTTGGGAAAAAGCTTTATTAGAATCGGATGTAGAAAACAAAAAAGCAAGAATAGATGAAGATGTAACTTATGCTACATACTTAAATTTAATTGAAGCATATATTTTTGTAGATGATTTTTCAAAAGCAAAATCTTTAACGGCTAAATTAACTATATATGATATTCCAAGAAGGGTAAGAAAAAGAATGGAAGAGTTAACCGTTTTTGCCTTAGCGCAAAACGAACGTTTTAAAGGTTTTTACGGCAAATAAATTTGATTTGCTAATTATAATAAACAAAAAAAGAGGACTAAAAATTAGTCCTCTTTTTTTGTTTATAGTGGTTTAAAAAATTATTTTTTTCTTGCAATTACTTTCATGGCTTTTTCTACAATTGCGTTAGCAGTTAAGCCATATTTTTCCATTAATTGATCAGGAGTTCCACTTTCACCAAAGCTATCGTTAACGGCTACCATTTCTATAGGAGTTGGGTTGTTTATTGCCAATAGTTGGCAAATGCTATCGCCTAATCCGCCATTCATTTGGTGCTCTTCGGCAGTAACTGCACAACCAGTTTTAGCAACACTTGCTAATATTGCGGCAGCATCTAAAGGTTTAATGGTATGAATATTTATAATTTCGGCATTGATACCTTTTTCTGCTAAAATATGACCAGCTTCTATGGCTTTCCAAACCAAATGCCCGGTTGCAAAAATACTTACATCTGCACCTTCATTTAGCAAAATGGCTTTTCCAATTTCAAAATGTTGGTCAACAGGAGTAAAGTTAGGAACTGCCGGACGACCAAAACGCAAGTAAACTGGGCCTTCATAATCGGCAATGGCAATGGTTGCTGCTTTGGTTTGGTTAAAATCGCAAGGATTGATTACCACCATATTTGGCAGCATTTTCATTAAGCCAATATCTTCCAATATTTGATGAGTTGCTCCATCTTCACCTAAAGTTAAACCAGCGTGAGAAGCACAAATTTTTACATTTTTATTTGAATATGCTACTGATTGACGAATTTGATCGTAAACCCTTCCAGTTGAAAAATTAGCAAATGTACCTGTAAAAGGAATATGTCCACCAATGGTTAAGCCAGCTGCTACACTTATCATATTTGCTTCAGCAATTCCCATTTGAAAAAACCTGTTTGGATAATCTTTGATAAAAGCATCCATTTTTAAAGAACCAATTAAGTCGGCACAAAGTGCAACTACGCGTTCATTTTTTTTGCCAAGTTCGTGTAATCCTTCGCCAAATCCGCTTCTTGTATCTTTAGTGTTTTGAATTTCAAATGTTTTCATTTTGTATGATTGTTGAGATGAGATTGTATTAATTGTTGCGCAAAATAAACATTGCAAAGCTAAAACTACCAAATTTATTTGCCACTATTATTCACAAAAAAAACTGCTCCCATATAGAAGCAGTTTTTTATTAAAATAATTATAAAGAATTTTAGTTTTGACAAATCAAAACAACTTTAGTTGAACCCATTGCATCTGCCGAAATAGCTGTAAATTTAGCCAATCCTTTAATGCCAGCAGCAGTTTGAAAAGCATAAACAGACCCAACAGCTAATGAAGTAATTTTATCGGTTGTACCCGCTGAAAAATCAATAGCAGCAAAAGAGTCGTCCACTTTTGATGTGTTTTTAATATTATCAAATTCAGTTGGAGTAACTGTACTTGCTAAAAATTTTGTTTTGTTTTGAACTCCCCACATATTTATTTC
>CANGGG010000011.1 GCA_947453415.1 Bacteroidota bacterium
CCCCTATTTTAAATCCTATGGCAGTAATGGTTTGTGTGGAAGTGGGGCCAGGTAAAATACTACATAATGAATTTAATTCCTTTAAGTCAGCTGATGTAATGTATTTTTTTTTATCAACTAATTTTTTTTGAAATTGAACTAAATGAACTTGAGGTCCACCAAAAGCAGTAACAGCCAGCTTTAATACATCTAATAAAAATAGAATATGTCTAAATCGTTTTATTTTTAAGCTGTTCATTTAATAGACCAAAAATAATATTGAATTTCAAATTCACAACCATTTTTTTTAATAAATACGATATTAAGCAAAACAAGCCGAATATTATTTAATATTCAGCTTGTTTTGTTGTAATCAAAAAAATATTATTTGCCGTCAAGCATAATGTATTTCATCAGTTCTTCTCTGGTGCTGCTATCTAAAAACTTACCAGTATATTCACTTGTAACGGTGCTGCTATGAACATCTTGAACACCCCTCATGGCCACACACATATGATCTGCTTCAATAATAACAGCAACACTATCAGTATTTAGTTCTTCTTTTAACATATTTGTTATTTGAATGGTCATGCGTTCTTGAACTTGAGGGCGTTGGGCAAAATAGCGCACTATTCTATTTAATTTTGACAGTCCAACTACTTTTCCATTTGGAATATATGCCACATGTGCCTTTCCTATGATTGGTACAAAATGATGTTCGCAAACGCTATGAAAGGATATATTTTTTTCAAGTAAAATATTTTTATAATTATACCTGTTTTCAAATAATTTTACTTCTGGTTTATTTTTAGGATTTAAACCACTAAATATTTCATTTACATACATTTTTGCAACCCTATTTGGTGTTCCTTTTAAGCTATCATCGCTTAAATCTAGACCTAAAATTTGCATTATTTCTTTAAAATGCTTTTCAATCAACTCTATTTTTAGTTCGTCATCTAACTTAAATGCATCATCTCTTAATGGAGTTTCTAACGAAAAACCAATATGATCGTTTCCAATTACTTCTGTATTTATATTTTTATTTTCCATTGTATTCAACAAAATTTCGTTCGGTTTCATATAAAATAATTTTCAATTTTAGTTTGGTATCAATTTTTTCTCTTAAAATCCGCCAAATTACTACAGCTATATTTTCTACAGTTGGATTTAATTCTTTAAATTCTTCAGTATCTAAGTTAAAGTTTTTATGGTCAAATTTGTTTTCAATTTCTTGGAAAATTATTTCATTTAAAATTTTCAAATCTATCAAATAACCTGTTTCTTCATCTATTTCACCCGTAACTGTAACTATTAAATCATAATTATGACCGTGATAGTTTTTATTATTACATGCACCAAAATATAATTTATTTTTTTCTTCACTCCAACTTGTAACATTTAACCTGTGCGCTGCATTAAAGTGAGTTTTTCTTGAAACTGAAATTTCCATTTGTTTTAAAAGTACTTTTTTTTATAAATATATATTCAATAACTAAATATGAATATATTTTGTTTCAAATGTAATTCAAATTTTATTGTTTAATAATTTACTATGCAATATTTACTTAAAGATTCCTTATTTAATCTAATTTATTTAGAGTAATTCTAAATAATAACTTTTTATTGTTTTAATTTTAGCCTTTATTTTGTAATAATTTTGTAATTAATCTGTTTGAAATGTCATTTTATTAAAATTAAATAATTGAAAATAAGAATAATATGATTTTGTTTAATTAAAAAGATATTTAGTTAAACAAAGTGTTTGCTTTTGTGAAAATAATAACCCAATCTTGTTGAACAATAATTGAAAATAATTAAACAAAATGACATCAATACATTTCAAAAATACAGTTCAGCATGAAGCAAAAAGTTTGCGTAAATATGCTTATCAATTAACTCGTAATATTGACGACACCGATGATTTAGTTCAAGAAACGATGTTAAAAGCATTTACCTATCAAGATAAGTTTCAAGAAGGTACTAATTTAAAAGGTTGGTTATATACAATTATGAAAAATACTTTTATAAATAATTACCGAAGAATGATTAAAAGAAATACTTTTATTGACAATACCAATAATGAGTATTTTATTGATTCATTTGCAATTACTGAAGCAAATAAAGGTGAACAAAAGTTTATTATTCAAGACATTGAAGCAGAAATAGAAAAATTACCTTTAAATTTAAAAACTCCTTTTACTATGAGTTTTAACGGTTTTAAATATGAAGAAATTGCTGTGATGCTTAATATTCCAATTGGAACTGTAAAAACTAGAATTTTTGTAGCAAAACGTGAGTTAAAAGGAAAATTAAGCAACTATGCTAAAATGTATGGATACGATAAAGTAGCTGATGAAATTGCAGCTTAAATAACCAAGAAATTGTATTTGAGTTTAAATTATATGTAAAATTAAGGCTTGTCACAAATTGTTTGACAGGCCTTTTTTTTTAATTTTAAATGGCTGAAATCATGTGATAAATAATGTTTTCAATTAAACTTTTATTTGTACATTTGATGCATTGAAAAAATGCATTTCCATATTATTTTTAAGTGTATATTTATTAACTGCTACTGAGTTCAATGAATTGTTTAAATTGCCATTATTGGTTGAACATTTCATGCAACATAATGAAGGAAATAAACATGTAGATTTTTGGGAGTTTTTATATAATCATTATTCAACTACTTCTATAAAAGTTGCTGACAGCGAGGAAGACATGAAATTACCTTTTAAATCACAATCGCATTTTGAAAAAAACAATACCATCAATTCAATCTGTTTTGACCTTACAGTTGAAACAAATAATTTACCTTCCTTTACAGTAAAAGATTTTGTTGTTATTTCGGAACAATTTAACATTACTTCTTCCATTAACTCCATTTGGCAACCGCCAAAATTTTCATAAATATATTATATATTTTCGCCTTCAATTTATGATTGAACAGTTTTTTGTATACTGTTTTGTCAATATATTTTGTAGCTTTTCTAAAATTAAAAAATTTTATGCTTTATGCTGAATAGTATTATTTCCTTTTCTGTAAAACAGAAACTGATTATAGGGCTTTTTACAATTGCCTTAATTGGTTATGGTAGTTACCAATTTACAAAATTACCCATTGATGCTGTTCCCGATATTACTAATAATCAGGTTCAGGTAATTACTGTTGCCCCATCTTATGGTGCTACCGACATTGAAAGGTTAGTTACATTTCCAATTGAATTGGCAAATAGTAATATTTCTGGTTTACATGAAATTAGAAGTTTTTCCAGATTCGGATTGTCGTTAGTAACCATTGTTTTTGAAGACGGAATCGACATTTATTGGGCTCGTCAGCAAGTAGCCGAAAGGTTACAACAAGTTCAAGCCGATTTACCAAAGGGAATTGGTTCAATTTCTATGGGTCCTGTAACTACTGGTTTAGGCGAAATTTATCAATATTCTGTTCGTGCAAAAGAAGGTTATGAAAGTAAATACGATGCCATGGAATTACGAACTATTCAAGATTGGATGGTGCGTAGGCAATTACTTGGCGTAAAAGGTGTAGCCGATGTGAGTAGCTTTGGTGGAAAATTGAAACAATACGAAATATCAATCAATTCCAATAAACTTCAATCATATAATATTACGGTCAATGATGTGTTTGCTGCTTTGGAAAGCAATAACCAAAATACGGGTGGTGCTTATATTGAAAAAGGGCCAACTGTTTTATACATTCGAAGTGAAGGTTTGGTTGGTAGCATTGATGATATCAAATCGGTTTTTATTAAAAAAACGGCAAGTGGTGCTCCTCTTTTAATTAAAGATGTGGCCGATGTTCGTTTTGGATATGCCACTCGTTATGGTGCCATGTGTTATAACGATAAAGGTGAAGTAGCTGGTGCCGTTGTAATGATGCTAAAAGGTGCAAACAGCAGTGATGTAATTAAAAATGTAAAAGAGCGAATTGATCAAATTCAAAAAACATTGCCCGAAGGTGTAATCATTGACCCGTTTTTAGACAGAACAAAAATGGTAAATAATGCCATTGGAACTGTTAAAACTAATTTACTCGAGGGTGCATTGATTGTACTTTTTGTGCTGATATTATTTTTAGGAAACATGCGTGCTGGATTTTTAGTGGCTTCAGTAATTCCATTAGCCATGCTTTTTGCAGTAATCATGATGAATATTTTTGGTGTAATTGGAAATTTAATGAGCTTAGGAGCATTAGATTTTGGATTAATTGTAGATGGTTCAGTTTTTATTGTGGAAGCAGTACTGCATCAATTAACACATAGTAAGCATTTTGCCACTACCAATCTTTTATCGCAAAAGCAAATGGATTCCGAGGTAACAGGTGCTTCCAAAAAAATGGCTAGAAGTGTGGTTTTTGGACAAATAATTATTCTAATAGTTTATTTACCAACTTTTGCATTACGTGGAATTGAAGGAAAAATGTTCATTCCAATGGCGCAAACTGTTGCTTTTGCTTTACTTGGAGCATTTTTACTTTCTATCACTTATATTCCAATGATGAGTGCTTTGTTAATGAGTAAAAAGATTTCACATAAAAAGACTTTTTCTGATAAAATGATGGAATTTTTTGAACGTCATTATCAAAAAGCTTTAAATAATGTGCTCAAATTTCCAAAAACAATAATCATTTCTGCGGTTTCCTTATTTATTATATCCATTTTTGTTTTAATGCAAATGGGAGGGGAGTTTATTCCAGCTTTAGAGGAAGGAGATTTTGCAGTAGAAACAAGGGTTTTAACAGGAAGTAATTTAACAACAACTATTGAAAATACTCAAAAAGCTGCTAAAATATTAAAGGAACAATTTCCTGAGGTGCAACAAGTAGTTACTAAAATTGGAAGTGGCGAAATTCCAACGGATCCAATGCCTATGGAAGCTGCCGATATGATGGTCATTTTAAAAGATAAAGATGAATGGATTTCCGCAAAAACTTTTCCTGAACTTTCCGAAAAAATGAGCAAAGCCATAGAGGCTGTTCCAGGTGTTACCACCAGTTTTCAGTTTCCAGTTCAAATGCGTTTTAATGAATTAATGACAGGTGCAAAACAAGATGTTGTTTGTAAGATATTCGGTGAAAACATGGATACTTTGGCTCATTATGCTGAAAAATTAGGCCAATTATCAGCTATGGTTGAAGGCACTAAAAACCTTTTTGTGGAGCCCGTTAGCGGAATGCCTCAAATTATTATTGAATATAACAGAGCTGCAATTGCCCAATATGGTTTGAATATTTCTGATATCAATAAAATTGTAAATACTGGTTTAGCTGGTCAATCTACTGGTTTTGTTTTTGAAGGTGAAAAACGTTTTGAATTGGTAGTTCGTTTATCCGGTGACCAACGTAAAAATATAGAAGATGTAAGAAATCTTTTAATTCCAACAGCCATGGGTGTTCAAATTCCTTTAAGCCAATTGGCCAATGTGGAAATGAAAGAAGGCCCTAATCAAATTCAACGCGAAGATGCCAAACGAAGAATTGTGGTGGGATTCAATGTTCGTGGCCGTGATGTGCAATCAATAGTAGAAGAATTACAAAGCAAAGTGGAGAAAAATATTAAGTTTCCTGCAGGTTATTATGTAACTTATGGTGGAGCTTTTGAAAACTTAAATGCAGCCAAAGCAAGGTTAAGTGTAACTGTTCCAATTTCATTATTGTTGATCTTTTTATTGCTTTATTTTTCATTCAATTCTATCAAACAAAGTTTGCTTATTTATTCAGCCATTCCGCTTTCAGCAGTGGGTGGAATATTTGCATTATCTATTCGTGAAATGCCTTTTAGTATTTCGGCAGGTGTTGGTTTTATTGCGCTTTTTGGTGTGGCAGTATTAAACGGAATTGTGCTCATTGCGGAGTTTAACCGATTAAAAGCAGAAGGATGGAGCAATACCAGAAAACGAGTTTTGATGGGAACTAAAATCAAATTACGCCCAGTATTAATGACCGCCTTTGTTGCTTCGTTAGGGTTTTTGCCTATGGCAATTAGTAGCGGTGCTGGTGCCGAAGTTCAACGTCCATTAGCCACAGTAGTAATTGGGGGATTAATGATTGCAACGCTTTTAACATTATTCGTATTGCCGATTTTGTATGTTTTGTTAGAAAATTACGAAACTAAAAGTGCAATTGGCAGCAAAAAATAGGCAATAAGCAAAGGGCAATAAGCAATTTTTCCCGCAGATTTCGCAGAATTTCGCAGAATAAATAACAAAATAAGTATAACAATTAAACGAAATATAAAATGACAGAAAATGATGTTTCATATAAAATAAGAAATGCAATTTTTAAGGTATATAATGAATTAGGTCCAGGTTTATTTGAAAGTGTTTATGAATCTGCTCTAATTTATCAACTCAGAAAAGATGGACTTAAAGCAATTGCACAAGTTGAAGTTCCCGTTTATTACGATGAACAAAAATTAGAAATAGGATTTAGAATAGATATTTTAGTAGAAGATTTGGTAATTATAGAAATTAAATCAGTAGAAGAAATCTCAAAAGTTCATCATAAACAGTTATTAACTTATTTAAAGTTAACAGAAATAAGATTAGGTCTTTTGGTAAATTTCAATACAGATAATATTGGAGATTCAATAATAAGAAAGGTAAACGGACTATGAGAAAAATAGTAAATATTAGGATGCATAAAGAATTTGTGAGGAGTTCCGCGTTAATCTGCTTTATCTGCGGGCAAATCTATAAACAACTTCAATGCCTTTTGAATAAATATACTCATAAAATATTAGCATTATCTGCGTTAATCTGCGTTATCTGCGGGCAAACCTTTGCGCAGCAAATCAATTTACCGGCAGCATTAGATTCAGCTTTGAACAATAATTTAAATGTAAAAAATGAAAAACTGAAAGTTGATTATCAGAAAAAGTTGATTCAAACTGGTGCCAATATTCCGCAAACAATGGTGAATGCGGAGTACGGACAAATCAATAGCATTTATAACGATACACGTTTTGGAATTGTTCAAAATTTGAATTTTCCAAGCGTTTATTCCTATCAAAAAAGTGCTTTAAAATCGCTTTGGAAAAGCAGTAATATGAGTGTGGCTTTGAAAGAAGTAGAACTAAAAAAACAAGTTCGACAAACATTTTATACGTACTTGTTTTTATTGCAAAAACAAAAATTATTGCAAAGCAACGATAGCATGTATATTGGTTTTTTAACAAAGGCTACTGCTCGTTTTAAATCGGGTGAAAGCAATGTGTTAGAACAAACAACAGCTGAAAATCAAAGGGCGCAAATTAGCATCCAATTGAATCAGCTAAATACTGACATGGAATTATTATTGATGCAGTTTCAATTGCTTTTGAATACTTCAATAGCTTATATTCCAAGTGATGATAATTTTAAAATGAACATTGCCAATCAAACCGATAGCAATGTAATTGGAAACCATCCATCCATTAAATTATTGCAACAGCAAAAACAGTATTCATTGGTAAATACTCGTTTGGAAAAAGCGCGCTTGTTGCCAGAATTAACGCTAGCTTACAGCAATATGAGTATAAAAGGAGTTGGAGCCGATAATATTGATTATGCTTATGAAAAACGCTTTCAATCTGCACAAATTGGTTTAGGAATTCCTTTGTTTTTCAGGTCGTTTAATGCCAAAATTGGTGCTTCAAAATTAGAACAATTAATGGCTGATAACAGGTTGAAAACGGAAACTAATTTAATGAATGCTGAATGGAATAAAACCAATGCGCAGTATTTAAATTATTTGAAAACAATTACTATTTATGAAAGTAAAACTTTGAATAATGCACAATTAATTATAGAAACTGCTAACAAGCAATTTACCAATGGCGATATCAATTATATTGAATGGGTGATGTTGACGAATCAGGCAATTTCAATAAAAAATGAATATTTAAATGGTGTTTATAATTTAAACGAAACCATTATTCAATTGAATTATTTAAGCAATAAATAATATGCAAAAACAAAAGGTAAATACCATTCAAATGCAGCAAATATTAGTGGCGGTTTCCGTTGTGTTATTTGCTATGAAAATTGTTGCTTGGATGCTAACTTCATCGGTAGCTATTTTAACCGATGCGTTAGAAAGTACTGTAAACGTAATTGCCGGTTTTATAGGCTTGTACAGCATTATTTTGTCATCTAAACCAAAGGATAAAGAACATCCTTACGGACATGGAAAAGTGGAATTTATTTCATCGGCTTTCGAAGGTTTGTTAATCAGTTTTGCTGGCCTAATTATTATTTACGAAGCCATTGATAATTTTATTCATCCGCATGAGTTAAAGCAGTTAGATTATGGTTTGATTTTGATAGCCATTACTTCAGCTGTAAATTATTTTGTTGGACATTTATGTGTTACAAAAGGTAAAAAAGAAAACTCACCAATATTAATTGCTAGCGGTGCGCATTTAAAATCCGATACCTATTCAACCCTTGGTTTATTAGTAGGTTTGGGATTAATTATGATTACAGGATTTGCATGGATAGACAGTTTAACAGCCATCATTTTTGCTTTCATTATCATTTATACAGGCTACAAAATTATTCGCAAATCGCTATCAGGAATGATGGATGAAACGGATGAAGAAATTATAGCTGACATTATAAAAGTACTGAACGATAACAGGAAAAATGATTGCATTGACGTTCATAATATGCGTGTTATAAATTACGCTGGAAATTACCATATCGACTGTCATTTAACGGTTCCGTTTTATATAAACGTAAACCAAGCGCATGATATTTTAGATACTTTAACCGATTTATTGATAAAACATTTTGACGATAG
This sequence comes from Bacteroidota bacterium, assembly GCA_947453415.1. Taxonomy (GTDB): domain Bacteria; phylum Bacteroidota; class Bacteroidia; order UKL13-3; family UKL13-3; genus JAAFJM01. The sequence continues at coordinate 8,780 of CANGGG010000011.1, forward strand.
AGTTGAATTTTTTATTCATGTAGATGGTTGTTTATTTACCCAATGTACCCTTTGCAATGTTCAGAATTGCAGCGAAAGAAAACAAAAATTTGTCCATCAAATGGCATGGACACAAGAAAATATTTTATCAAATAACAAACACATTTTAGAAAATGAAAAATAAGCAACTAGCTCCTGGCTGCTGGCCACTAGCAACAGACAATATTAAAGATTATTTTGGCATCATGGCAAAACAATTTTTTTTTAGAACAAATCAATATTTATTGATTTTGGGTCATTCAGAAGGAAACTCCTTTCCATGGCAACCAACTCTGAATTATAAAAGTTGGTTAATAAACAAAGGAGATGCGCTGCATGACAAGTTTTTTATTTTATTAAAAATTAGAAGTTTGTTTAAAAACGCTTTTGAAAAGAACGAAGATTCCCATTTATCGGAATCGTTTATAAATTGTATCACTACAAACAATAATATAAAAACCGTTTTATTACTAGTAATCGCAACTACCTTTATTGCCTGTGGCAATTCAAAACCTGCAGAAAAAGAAGCAGCAACAGTTGTTGAAACAGTTGTGAATTTAACAAATGACCAATTAAAAAATGCCAATATTGGTTTAGGGAAATTGGAACAAAAAACGGTTTCAAGTATTTTAAAAGTTAATGGAAAAATAGACGTTCCACCACAAAATATGGTATCGGTAAGTGTGCCTTTGGGTGGTTATTTAAAATCAACTAAGTTACTGCCAGGAATGCATGTAAACAAAGGCGAAGTGATTGCTGTAATGGAAGACCAGCAGTATATTCAAATTCAGCAGGATTACTTAATGGCAAAAGCAAAATTGGTGTATAGTACTAGCGAATATAACCGCCAGAAGGAATTGAACTTAAGTAAAGCTAGCAGTGATAAAGTTTTTCAGCAAACGGAAGCAGAGTTTTCTACTCAAAAAATAATGGTAAAAGCACTTTCAGAAAAGTTGAAATTGATTGGCATCAATCCTGAAAAAATTAATGAAAATACGATTTCGAAAAGTATCAATGTTTATTCGCCAATTAACGGATTTGTAACCCTAGTAAATGTAAATATTGGTAAGTATACGCAGCCAAGTGAAGTGCTTTTTGAATTGGTAAATCCTACCGATATACACTTAGCCTTAACCATATTTGAAAAGGATTTAGGACAAATAGCTATTGGGCAAAAATTATTGGCTTATACCAATAATAAACCAAATGTAAAACATCCTTGCGAAATTATTTTGGTAGGTCAAACTATTTCGTCCGATAGAATAACGGAAGTGCATTGCCATTTTTTAGATTATGATAAAACGCTTTTGCCGGGTATGTATATGAATGCTGAAATTGAATTGAAAAAGAACGATGCATTTGTATTGCCTGAAGATGCAATAGTACGTTTTGAAAACATTCAATATGTGTTTGTAGAAAAAGATAAAAATAATTTCGAAATGGTTCCTGTAACCACTGGAAGTGTAGAAAAAGGTTTCATTGAAATTTTAGATGCTGAAAAATTAGTAGCAAAAAACATAGTAACCAAAGGTGCTTACAGCATTTTGATGAAAACCAAAAACAAGTCGGAAGAATAGATTTGATTGGTGATTAGTGAAATGAGATTTGTGAAATATACTTTGTCAAAGTTTTGGACTTTGACAAAGTTTTTTAACTATCCGAAGAGTTAGCGAAGCGCTCTTCGGATTTTAAATGAATTGTAGTGTCTTGGACACGGGCTAATTGAAACGAGTTACAAACTCTTATTTCATTTATTAATTCGTAGTCTGCAGCGCCATAGCCCATAACATAAGACTACGCACAGTGTGAAATATACTTTTTCAAAGTTTTGGACTTTGACAAAGTATCATATTTATTTTGTTTCAATATTTAAAGGGAAAATTTCCACTAATTCTTTTTCAAACTTTCTATTTCTACCCTCATGCTGCGGAGCATGGCCATTATGCTATCCAAATTTAACTCTTCTTCTTTGGTATCGCTCATGTTTAAATTACACACAAATTCCCAAATTTCAATGAGCGTAGCTGCATGTATGGAATAAGGTTCGTAGTTTTTATTATCCGAAACAAGTAGCAAATTATTATCGGTTCTATAAACACGTTTATAAACCACACCTTCATCGTGGGTTATTAATACATAAGTACTACCATTCCTCATGTCTTTTATCGATTCTACAAACTTTCCAATTACATAACTACCATCTTTTAACGGAGGCATCGAATCGCCTTTAATAGGAAACGCACGGTGCTTACCTATTACCCTAAAAGGCAAATTCATTAAAGGCAAACTTTCAATAAATTCAGGATCGGCATAACCATTTAAATAGCCTGCCGATGCTTTTGCGGTTACTACTTCCACCAAATCATTGTTGTTTTTATCAACCATAATGGGAAACAGAATTCTGTTTTCGCCAACGGTGATAAATGATGTACTTTCTGTCGTTCGTAAATCGCATTTTACCAAAGTATCAATTGATACATGGAACAAATTAGAAATCTTAATCAAGGTTTCTACTGGCGGGTCGCAACGTTCCTCTTCATACGAACCAATTTTTGCTCGTGAACTATCTAATGCATTGGCTAGTTGCTCTTGCGACCATTTTTTTATTTGCCTTAAATGCTTTATGTTACTTGAAATTTTACTCATGCTAAAATATTTAGTACAATATTACTAAAAATATTAGTATAATTGCACACTGTTTTCAACAAACATTTTTACATTGTATGTCTTAGTGGAGATTATTTAATTATTTAATTTGATTACAACTTTTAAACAATAAATATCTCCACTATACAATGGAATTAATTTTCTCCCGATTTATCGGGATTATAATTTTGTAATTTGTAATCTTTCAATCTTTTAATTTTGTAATCTTTCAATCTTTCAATCATAAAAAAATGCAGGCCATCAATCTTTCACAATTACTTTATAAAATAGATGAAACCCTTCAAAGCCAATTTGGATATCAAACATTTTGGATAAAAGCAGAAATTACAGATGTTAAAAAATACGAATCAAAACGTTGGTGTTTTTTTAAACTTATTGAGAAAAAAGATACTGAAAAAATAGCCGAAATGAAAGCCACAGCTTGGAGTCAAGGTTATGTATTTATTGAACAATTTGAACGTTTAACCCAACAACATTTTGCCAACGGATTGCAAATTATTTGCAAAGTAAAAGTAAAATATAGCATCAAATACGGTTTAAGTTTTGATGTGTTGGAAATTGATAACAGCTTTGCTTTGGGTCAAATAGAGTTACAAAAACAAGCTACTTTAAAACGCTTAGTTGAAGAAAGCAATGGTCAAATTATAAAAGATGATGAACAATATTTTACCCCAAATAAAAAACTAAAATTGCCAGTTGTTATTCAAAAAATAGCTTTAATAACTGCTCAAAATTCTGACGGTCAACGCGATTTTAAAAACGAATTATTGAATAATAATTATGGTTATGCGTTTGAAGTAGATGAATATTTATGTCAAATTCAAGGCGATAAAGCACACGAAAATATCATCATGCAATTTGAGAAAATCATGGCCAGTATCATGCATTACGATTGTGTAGCAATGGTGAGGGGAGGAGGGAGCGAAACCGATTTTAAACCTTTTGAACAATATGAATTAGCTAAGTTAGTTGCCAATTTTCATATTCCTATTTTTACTGGAATTGGCCACGATAGAAATACTTCCATTGCAGATTTAATGGCTCGACAACTAAAAACTCCTACCAAAGTAGCTGCCCATATTGTTGACCATAATTACATGTTTGAAAATAATTTGTTGTATCAGTTTAACCAAATAGAACAAAACATTGCTTTAAAAATAGACAGGGCAAAGCAAAACTTAGTAAATTTAAAAAGATTACTCCAAGGTTTAGATCCGAAAAATGTATTGAAAAAAGGCTATGCTTTGGTGAAATTTAATAATAAAATTATCAGTGATGTTGCTCAACTGCAAAAGGGAAATGAAATAGAAACGTATATAAAAAACACTAAAATAGTGAGCAAAATTTTAAATATTGAATAAGCCTTATTTGTCATCCTGAGCTTGTCGAAGGAAGCAATGGGCAATAAGCAATAAGCAATACTTGTCACGCAGGGCGTGAGACAATATGAAATTAGCAATAGACAAGTTAACCAACCAAAAACTTAATCAAAAAATCTCCAAATCAATAAATCAATAAATCAAAAATGAAAAAAGAAATAACTTACAGCCAAGCGCAACAAAAACTAGAAGAAATAGTAGCGCAAATGGAAAACAACGAAATAGATTTAGAAACGCTTTCGGTAAAGTTAATTGAGGCCAAGGAGCTGGTAAAACTATGCGAAAATAAGTTAAGAAATATTGAAGAAACGATAAAGTGAGTTTTTTAAAACTTCTTTTTGCATATGCTATTTGTTAATCAAACGATCGAAGTAATAGGCACCTAAACCATAGGCAATACAATCTAGCCAATCTGCAGTAAAACTTTTGCTTAAATGCGGTATTACCAACTCAAACATGATACAAAAGTATAAGCAAGCAAATACTATCAAAACACGATTGAATTTGTACTCATTATTTTTTGAAATCTTTTTTCTTTGAATGATTAAGGCAATACCTAATAAAATGGGTAATAAAGTTAAATCATCTAAATAGTTATCAAAAAATTGAACATGAATTTTTGCAGCTAATAAAATGGAGTGAATCATCCATAATAAAATGGCAATATAAAAATAGAAATATTTGTTTTGAGGAGTCATAATTTATAAAGGTAATGCCAAAATGATAAATGTAACCAATGTAATTATTGCAAATATAATTGCTTGTCCTCCATGAATTGCTTTTTCAACCAGGAACAGTAACTTGTTATTTTCAGCATTTTTTATTTTAACATATTCAAAAAGCAGCGGAACATTTCCCAATTCTTTTTCTAAGTCATCTCTTTCTTTCCGGTATTTAAAGTCTAAAATTCCGCCACAAGTATCACAGAAAGCTTTTTCGCCATCTGTCCAATTATTGCAATGTTCACACTTTTTTTGATTGATCATTTATGCGTTGCAATGTGTTACAAAAAATCCATATAATCAATTATTTTAAAGTGATTTATTTGAATATATTATTCAACTGTGTTTCCCTGAATTCAAAAATTTGTTTTACTTTTTTATCTACAAACAACCAATGTAAAAAGGGAGCTAAAATCCAGCCTTTTGATAAATAAGTAATCTTATCTGTCATGTGAGTGATGCCATTTATTTCCTCAAAAGTATGCTCATGAAGCCATTTTTTATAGGGTCCTACTAATTGATTATCTGCAAATTTATAAGGAGGATTCCACTCAGTAATTTCTGTTTTCCATATAAAAGGAATGCCATTCAATTTAATTTTATAATCAATGAATGTTCCTTTTTTCATTTCAATGGGTAATGGTGTAAGTATTTTAAAATAAACTTCCTTTGGAGTTAATTTATTTAAATTTTCAGCTTTACTAAAAAAATCAAAAACTTCACTTAAAGGTTTTTTAATAATGGTTGTAGTTTCTAAAATGTAATTATTCATAATGTAAAATACAATTAGAACTTCAAGAAGTTTTGATAATAAAAATTATTAATTCAATAGTTTATTATTATTTCCCAATATGCCTTTATTTAAATTTTAACATTCAAAGCCTAAAATAAAGCCGAATATTAGCTTTTAATAAAAAATAGGTTTCACTTGAAATATTTTTCTTTTCTTTTTAATTAATTTAACACAAATATGTTTGTGTTTATGGAGGTATGAATTGTCTTCCAGAAATGATGTTTGGAGTTTGTATCAAATACATAACAATCTCACAGTTAAAAGATTTTTATAAAATAGTTACTGTTTTAGGAGTAAATTTAATCCTATCAATTTCCTTAATTTTTTTTGATATTACTATTGATTTTTATATCAAAAAATATATTTCCCCTAAATATTTTAATAGTTTTTTTTTATAACCTTTTTAAGACAAGTAAAGCCATATTTATAGTTGAGAATTGTATAAAAAAAATAATATGAATACAATAAATTTATACTTTGAATATTTATTTACTCTTTCTAATTCTAATTGGGAAATTTTTAATTCTAAACTTAAAAGTCTTTTGTTTTCTGAAAAAAAAATTGTTTTGGATTTTGAAAAAAATGAAAAACACTTGACTTTATTAAAAAATAGAATCATCAGAAAATACTTCCCAGCTGAAAGTGCATATAAAGAATTTGAAATCGTTTTTGAAGGTAAATTTGCAAGTGCCTACGATTTTTATATAACCAAGAAAAAAAGTATCTATATAATAGAAACAATTTCACCGTCAGAATTTATATGTATTTCTTATTCTGATTTGCAAAGTCACTATAATTTAACTTCCAATGAAAACAATACTGTTAGAAAAGCTAGCAAAGAAACCCCCTTTAAAAAATCAAAACTTGAAATTGCATTAATTTGTCTTTAGCCTAATTTACATAATAAATAATAATAACAAATACCAAATATATAAAATGAAAGAAGATATAAAAGATTTATCAATTGTACTATTAATATTTATAGTAGGTTTTTTATCAGGAGTAGTTACTTGCAATTTGATTAATAAATTATAAGTTTCTTTAGGGGTTGTTATAAAATTTAAATTTAAAAAATATAAGTCTCCTTAATATTGATATTACTTTAATTACTAACATAATAAAATTAATTGTTTTGAGTTTTCATGCTTGTAATTACTCAATCATTTATATTTGTTAAAGATTCACTTAAGCTAAAAATAAAAATTTTAGTTTAATAATTATTTGAATTATTTTTCACTTTTTTACCACTTTTCTAAACTCTTAAAACTGTACTTTTATGTTTTTTTATGAATTTATAACTTCTTATTTGTTTCATTTCAACAACGTTTCTAGAGATTATAAACAATTAATTGCAAAAGTTTATTCTTCAATGCTAGGTTTTAATAATTAAAACAACTTGCTTTCAGTGAGTTATAATAATTCAAAAACAAAGCACCCATGATTTTTTTTTAATAAATTATTTTCTTGTCAGTTTTACTAGTATTTATTTTATTTGTTTCTAAATATTTCGTAAAAAAATATTAAAAAATTAATTTTAACTATCTCAGAAAATTCAGATCATAAAATTAATTCACCTGGTGTAAAGTTTAATTTGCAATGGAATGAAGAAAAAAGTTCCGTTCATTGTTTTGAATACTAAATAAAGGAGAATACATGTCCCTCTTTTTTATTCGTAAAATACTTACATATTGGTGTTTATATATTTATTTACATAAAAAAACATTTTTGTAAGAATATTATTAATTTAAAGAAATGAAAAAATTTGCAAGCCCATATTTTATTACCAGTCTTTTTATTTGCTTGATTGGCATTTTTAAAGTGCAAGCACAAAGCAAATATAAGGATCATTTAATTGAAAAATTAAATAAATCATATCAATTTGAGAAATCAATTCAAGTTGCTCGTTTCATGATTTTAAAAGCCAATTCCAATGAGAAAAAGCTTTATTATAACAATTTAATCATTGGTGCATATTCAAATATGGAAAAAAACGATTCCATGTTAATCTATATGAAATATTCATTGGAATTGCTTCCTAATGTTCAAGATTCAGAATTGATTTGTTATACTTATCTAAGGATAGGAATAGGCTATAAAAATATCCTAGATATCAATAACAGTTCTCTATATTTATTAAAAGCAATAAACATAGCCAAAAAAATAAATTGTTTATTTGTTTTAGTAAAAGCATATTCTGAATTGGGTAATTTAATTATTACAGAAAATTTAAATATGAATCTGGCCTTGTATTATTTAAATATATCCATTAAATATTCCAATGATAGAAATTACGATATTAACAATTCCGAAAAATTAGCTTCAAAAATAATTGCTTTAGTTCTTAGAGGCAGTTTATATTCAATATTAGAAAAAACTAAAGAAGGTTTCAATGATTTATTTTTAGCCAAAACACTTGTAAATAAATTACCCAATAATGTAGATCTTTTAAAAATTGTAAATAATCAACTTTCTTTTTTATATCTTCATATTAACGACAGGAAAAATAGCGAAAAATATATAAATGAGGCTTTAAAAATTTCCTTGGCAGTGAATGATAAGCCGAGTATTAGATATTCTTATAGATACATGGCAGAAATTGGCTTCCATTTTAAAGATTATTACAAGGCTATTTTTTATAGTTTAAAAGCAGATAATTACAGTGATAAAAATAATGAGGAATTTGTTAGTAAAATTTATGTAGACAGTATAGTTTCCCTTTCTTATCAGTACATTGGTGAATATGAAAATGCTTTAAAATATTATAAAAGTTATACAGAACTAAAAAATAAGTATTATGAAAAAAACAGATTTGACGAATTAAATAAACTGGAAGTATTGTTTAAAGTGGAAGAAAATGAAAAAAAATTGGCCTTAAATAATTTAGAGCAAACCAAAGATAAAGCCACCATTCAAATATTACTTTTGATTATTTTCTTATCAATTTTAATACTCGTAATTTTCTTTGGATATAAATATTTGGAAAATAAGCGTAAAAAAATAATTTTTAAAAATATTGAAAATTCAGATAAAGAAATTAATTCAATAAAAGATTGGCATGAATGGCGAAATAATTCTAAAATATTAGTAAATTCTAATTTAACTGTTCAAACAGCTGTAGATGAAAATAATTTATATAATTCGCCTGAATTGGTTAATAAACAAACTAAAGCTGAAATTAAAGCTGGAGCTAATGTTGAAAACAATATAGATTTTGAAACAAGTAGTGTTAATTATACAAACTTGTATTTTGAATTGCGTGAAGTTTTGGAGACAAAACAATTGTATTTAAATCCTAATCTAATTTTAGAGGATTTAATAAAAGAACTAGGCACCAATAAAAAATATTTGTATTACGCAATTAAATCAAACTATGAAGATAATTTCCGAAGTTTATTGAGTGATTACAGGATCAATCATGTTAAATCAATGATAGTTGAATCAATAAAAAATAAGAAAAAGATTCGTATTGAAGAAATTCAAGAATCCTCAGGATTTCAATCTACAGCTTCCTTTTTTAGAGTTTTTAAAAGTAAAACAGGACTAACACCTTTGGAATATGTAGAACAAGTTAGATTATCAAATATAAATTCTATTAATTCATTATCTGAAGTCATGGCAATTTAAAAGTTGGATTATTCAGTTCGGATTTGTAGTCATCTACTAAAAAATTTGTCATTTGATTTTAAATACCAATTAAGAAATAAATAGGTAATAAAATATTTTTTTAATCGCTTAACAAATTCGTATGATATAAATTGCTGTTTGCAAACCGAAGCTGCTAAAAAATCATCAAAAAAAATGCCTTGAATGTTTTAAAACAATCAAGGCATTTTACTTTTTGTGGTCTCGCAAGGATTCAAACCTTGAACCTTCTCATCCGTAGTGAGATGCTCTATTCAATTGAGCTACGAAACCATTACTGCGGTGCGGACGGGACTCGAACCCGCGACCCCCTGCGTGACAGGCAGGTATTCTAACCAACTGAACTACCACACCGTTTTTTTAAAGAACTTTTAAACTATCCTGTCGTTTAAAGGAGTGCAAATATAGGCAGATTTGTTTTTTTGTCAAGCCCTTTCTTTGTTTTTACCCTATTTTTATAAAAAATAGCCTTATTTACAAGCATATAAAATTTATTTGCTAAAACTTAACGTTTGGCTTAGTATTATTGCAGTATGGCACATTTTGATTTTGAAAAACCAATACAGGATTTAGAAGACCAATTAAAAAAGGTTAAGGAAGTAGCTGATAAAGGTAAAATAGATGTAAATGCATCTATTAAAGAGTTAGAAGAAAAGATAATATCTACTAAGAAAGAATTGTATAGTAATTTAAATGGATGGCAACGTGTTCAAGTAAGCCGTCATCCTGACAGACCATACACTTTAGATTATGTTGAAAATTGTTTCGATAATTTTGTTGAATTACATGGCGATAGAAATGTAAAAGATGATAAAGCGATGATTGGTGGATTTGCTTCCATTAATGGTAAAACAGTTATGATTGTTGGTCATCAAAAAGGTAGAAACACCAAACAACGTCAGTTTAGGAATTTTGGAATGCCAAATCCTGAAGGTTACAGAAAAGCTTTGCGTTTAATGAAATTAGCTGAAAAATTCAATAAACCAATTGTTTGTTTTATTGATACTCCCGGTGCATCGCCAGGATTAGAAGCAGAAGAACGCGGACAAGGAGAAGCCATTGCCAGAAATTTATTAGAAATGAGTGTACTTAAAGTTCCAGTTATTTGTATTATTATAGGTGAGGGTGCAAGTGGTGGTGCTTTAGGAATTGGTGTTGGCGATAGGGTGATGATGATGGAAAATACTTGGTATTCGGTAATATCACCTGAAAGTTGTTCATCTATTTTATGGCGTACATGGGAGTTTAAAGAAAAAGCTGCAGATGCACTAAAATTAACCGCTAACGATATGTTTAAAAACAAATTGATAGATGGAATAATTTTAGAACCTTTAGGCGGTGCACACGAAAATCCGGCTGAAGCATTTATAATTATGAAAACAGAAATTGATAAAATGTTGACTGAATTAAGTGCAATAAATGCTGATGAATTAATAAATACAAGAATTGAAAAGTTCAGTGCGATGGGATCATTTACTGAATAAAATATAAAATTAATTATAATAAAAAAAGCAAAATAGACTAGGTGTTTATTTTGCTTTTTTTGTTTTATTTTTTCAATTCATTGTAAAAATTCATCAGTTTTTTTGCCAATAAATTTTTATCAAATAGCAAAGTTCTTTCTTTTGCCTCAGCTACTATTTTACTAATTGTTTCATTGCTTTGCAATTCATTGTTTACAATACTAACAATTGCATCAAAATCAAATGGTGATAAACACATACCATTTGGACCAATAACCTCTGGCAACGATGAAGTATTGGATGTAATTACAGGTATTTTGCTTTTCATGGCTTCCAAAATTGGAATTCCAAAACCTTCAAACTCCGAAATGTAAACAAAAACTTGACTACATTGGTAAATAATGGGTAAGTCTTCAAAGCTTATATTTTCAAGTATTTGTATCCTGCTTTGTAAATTATTTTTGATTGCAAAATCAAATAATTCATTAGCATAATCAGTTTTTTTACCAATTAAAACCAAACTCCAATCGCTTGAAAGTTTAGCCAATGCTTTTAAAATTGTCAATTGATTTTTGCGTTTTTCAATGGTACCAACACTTAAAATAAATTGCTTCGGTAAATTATATTTAATAATAATAGCTAACTTTTCTTCATTGGAATATTGCTTTGCAAATGCAGCATCACAATCTTGATATAGAACATTTATTTTCTGATTTTCAATTTTGAAATAATCTGAAACATCAGCTTTGGTTTGTTTACTAGTTGCTAAAATTAAATCAGCAGTTTGACAAGCTCGTTTAAACTTTTTCTTGTAAATATAAGCATCAATGGTGTTATAATAATCAGGATAACGCAGAAAAATAAGGTCGTGAATAGTCACAACTGTTTTTGTTTTTTTACTGTTAATTCCGTTTGGAATTTCATTACTTAAACCGTGAAAAATATCTAAATTTAAATCATTAACAATATCACCAATGCTGTAAGTACGCCAAGCTGAATGAAATTTTTTATGTAAATAATTTTCAGGTGCTATTATCTCTATATTATTAAATTCGCTGAAAAGATTTTCAAACTTTTCATCAATAGTTGGCGTAAATAAATAGTACTGATGCTCAGGAAAATTTTCTAATAACGATAAAATTAATAAACGAGAATAATTACCCAAACCTGTTGAGTTATTGAAAGCACGTTTAGCATCGAATCCTATTTTCATTTATAAATTTATGATTAAAAAATAGATTTAAACAGCCACGCTATTGTCTCTTAAAGCATCGTTTAAGCTGGTTTTTTTATCAGTACTTTCTTTTCGTTTTCCAATAATAATAGCACAAGGAACTTGATAATCACCAGCAGGAAATTTTTTGGTGTATGAACCGGGAATAACTACCGAACGAGCCGGAACAATTCCTTTGTATTCAATAGGATTTTCGCCTGTTACATCAATTATTTTAGTGCTCATGGTTAAGGTGACTCCGGCTCCTAAAACGGCTTCTGTTTCAACCCTAACGCCCTCTACAACTATGCAACGAGAGCCAATAAAACAATTATCTTCAATAATTACTGGAGCAGCTTGAACAGGTTCTAAAACTCCACCAATTCCAACTCCACCACTTAAATGAACATTTTTTCCAATTTGCGCACAACTGCCAACCGTTGCCCAAGTATCCACCATGGTTCCTTCATCTACGTAAGCACCAATGTTTACATAGCTTGGCATTAAAATAACTCCCTTAGCTAAAAATGCACCATAACGAGCTACTGCATGAGGAACTACTCTTACGCCTAATTCAGCATAATTGTGTTTCAACAACATTTTATCATGAAATTCAAAAGGACCCACTTCAATGGTTTCCATTTTTTGAATTGGAAAATACATGATCACCGCTTTTTTTACCCAATCATTTACTTGCCATCCATCAGGTGTTGGTTCAGCGGTTCTTAAAATTCCTTTATCAAGCTGATCAATAACTTCTCTAATGGCTTGTTGAGTTTCGATTTGTTTGATTAAGTCACGGTTTTCCCATGCTTGTTCAATAATATTTTTTAACATCTTTTAAAGTAAAATTCTATTTTTTTGTAAATGTATTTTGTTTTGTCTGCTTAAAAAATTTCAAGTTCGAGGCTTGTGTGAATAGAAAAAAGGGAGTTTACTAATAATAAATGACCTTTTTTATAACAAGTATAACGATGAAATTGGAATTTTATATCAGACAACTAAATATGTCTTTCAGCATGATAACTCGAGCGAACCAATGCACCGCTTTCTACATATTTTAAACCTTTTGCTAAACCAGCTACTTTGAAATAATCAAATTGTTCTGGTGTTATAAATTCTTCAACAGCTACGTGCATTTTAGTTGGTTGTAAATATTGACCAAGGGTTAAAACATCGCAACCATGAGCCACTAAATCATCCATAATTTGAAATACTTCAGCTTCTGTTTCACCCAAGCCAAGCATTACACCACTTTTGGTTCTACGGCCTCTTTCTTTGGTTAATTTTATTTGTTCTAAACTGCGTTCATATTTAGCTTGAGGACGTATTTTACGGTATAACCTAGGAACTGTTTCCATGTTATGGCTCACCACTTCAGGCTTTTCGTCAATTACTTGGTACAGTAAATCCCATTTACTTAAAAAGTCAGGAATTAAAGTTTCCATAGTAGTAGTTGGACTTAATTCTTTCACTAATCTAATGGTATCGGCCCATACTTGAGCACCTTTATCGGGTAATTCATCTCTGTTTACCGATGTTAGTACAGCATGTTTTACTTTCATTAGTTTAATGGCTTCTGCTACACGCATGGGCTCTTCTAAATCATAGGTTTTTGCCCTTCCAGTTGCTACCGCACAAAACGAACAACTACGGGTACAAATATTACCTAAAATCATAAAAGTGGCAGTGCCTTCACCCCAACATTCACCCATGTTTGGACAATTTCCACTTTCACAAATAGTATGTAATTTATATTCATCCACCAATTGGCGAACTTTTCTATAGTTTTCGCCTGTTGGTAATTTTACTTTTAACCAGCTAGGTTTTTTTACTCTTGCCTCGCTTAATACCGGTAATTCAATCATTCTTATTTCTTCAAAATTTCCACAAAGTTAATAATGCAATTTGAATTATTATTTTTAATTTATGATTTTATAAATTTCTTTTGATTTGAATAATAGATAAGTATAAAATGATAAATTTTGAAATTTATTAATGTAAGTTGGTACTGCGCTAAAATTCCAAATACTATTGCCAGACGATTATACGACCAATTGTAATATTCAATTTCCAAACCCAATTGCAAGTCCTTCAGGGTTTTGATAAATGAGTTTTGGCTAAAGCCAGGTTATATTTTTATCTATCCTATCCACGACCTAAAGGTCGTGGCAAATGATCGTGGCAAAGATCGTGGCAAAGATCGTGGCAAAGATAGTGGCAAAGATAGTGGAAATTTTCGTGGCAATAACTTTTGAAAATTGTTGAGCTTATCGAACTTCAACCAACAGAGATAATGTAAATATCGAAATATTACCTTCAGACGATTGCGTAAAGGTATGCGCTGGTAAGGCGTTAGACTGAAAATAAATAATTCAAACGATTAATCAATAAGCATTTTATTTTTTCCATCCAAAATTAAATGCAATGTACATAGCAGGGAAAAATTGAATTTGTTCTGCTTTATTAAGCATTGGAAGTTTTTCATTGAATGCATCAAAAGTTATTCCCGCTTCTAACGATTTATATTCATCTGGATATTGTCCATATTCTATATTTAAACCAGCACGTCCAAATAAACCAAACTTTACATCTAATTCATTGAATCCTGATAAAAATGGGCCATTTCCATAAATTCTGTATTCAATGTTATGCTTTTCGGGATTGTATTTTTCAGTTACTAAGGAGTTTGTTCCATCAGCATTTAAAATAAAATAGTCAATATACGCGGGTTTTAATAATGCCAATGAAATTCCAATATTGTATATAAAATTTAATGCTAAAGCATTTTTATAACTTCGTTCTGTTAATTCAATTTTTTGTCCAAAACTATTTCGCCAAAAATAAGTATAATTCAATCGGCCAAATGTATAAGTACTTGGATTTTCTTGATAACCGTATCTCCAAACTTCTTTCGGATGTCTGATATAAGAAATGTCAGACTCAATGTAATTCTTAATACTTCCTGTTTTGTGCCAACCATGTCGGTAATACATGCCACCACCACCAAAGGTATTTAAACTAAATCCAATATTGAAGTCTTTGTAATAAAGCAATTCACCATCAGTGATTGGTGCATTTTGAGCTGAGTTGAAATTGATAAAAAACAACACAAAATAAAATGTAATAAAAATTCGTTTTTGCAATGTGGATTTTCTTTTATTATTGTTGTCAAAAATAACAAAAAATGTATACAGCAGAAGTAATTTATTTAGGAGAATTCAGATGTGAGGCAACTCACCTACAATCAGGCAGTAAAATTATTACTGATGCTCCAACTGATAATTTTGGAAAAGGCCTTGCTTTTTCTCCAACTGATTTGGTAGCTAAAGGTTTAGCTAGTTGTATGATGACTACTATTGCTATTCAAACGAGGTTAATGGGATTTAATTTAATTGACTCAAAATTGACAGTTAAAAAGCACATGAGCAGTGATCCGAGAAGAATAAGTATGATTGAAATAAATGTTTTTATTCCTAAAAATGACTTAACAGAAGTCGATAAAGCTAAAATAATTGAAATTGGACTAAGCTGTCCGGTTGCTAAAAGTTTACACCCTGATTTAATTCAAGATATAAACTTTCAGTTTGTTTAGCTACTGATTTTTCAGTAGTTTTTAAGTTAGTTTAAAACTAAAATTTTGGACATGAACCTTTGCACGAAATCATTAAAAAAATGATTAAAGCAAAAATTGCGAATGGAGCTAATTTCTTCATAACTATTTGATTGATATAATTTAACTATTTTTTTTAACACTTGAAAATTACTTTGCAAAAGTATCAACTTTTACCCGAACATTTAAACTTTAATTTAAAAAACTTTGTTCAAAAACATTTAAATGACGATATAAATACGCTTACATTAAAATTTAAATCTATAGAACAAACGGATTTCAATACCAATTTAGTATTAGAATCTGTTTCAAATATTAAAAAAGGCAGCCACAAATTACCATCTCTTTGCTCAAATTATTGTTGGCTGCCTACTAAAAGTTATGAACAAGCCAGTAGCGAATTGACTGCTTTTTACAAATCTATTTTGTTTAAAGGTAATTCAGTTTTAGATTTATGCGGAGGTTTAGGCGTTGATGACATTGCATTTTCAAAAGTTTTTAAAACTGTAATTTCCTTAGATTCAGATAATGAATTAAATGAAATTGTAAAGTTTAATTTTAATAAATTGGGAATCAATCATGTTGAAAGAATAAGCGTTTTTGCAGAAGATTTTTTAACAAATAATAACACTAAATTTGATTTGGTTTACATTGATGCGGATAGAAGACCGGCAGCCAATTCCAAGAAGTTTATTCTTTCTGACTGCACCCCAAATATTATAGAATTATTGCCTCAATTGAAACTAATTTCAAACCAATTATTGATTAAATTATCGCCAATGGTTGATTTGAATTATTGCAAATCTGAAATTGAAAATATAAAAGAAATTCATGTTGTTTCTTTAAAAAATGAAGTAAAAGAAGTGTTGCTTTTAGTTGATTTCTCTATAAATAATTCAACAGTGATAAAAGCCATAAATATAATAAATGATCAAAATATTCATGAATTCAGTGATTCGAATTCATTTATAATAGAATCATTAAATTCAAATTCAAATGCTTACTTTTATGAACCAAATGCTTCAATCATAAAAGCCAATTTGAGTGCTAATTATGCTCAAAGTTTAGGTTTAAAAATGATTGCTTTAAATGCTCACTTTTTTGTAGGTCATGAATTAATTGAAAATTTTTACGGTAGGTGTTTTAAAATTATTGAATCATTTACTTTTTCTAAATCAAAGTTGAAAAGCTATTTGAAGAAAAATGAAATTTCAAAAGCAAATATTAGCAAACGAAATTTCCCTATCAATGAAGCGGAAATTGCTAAGCAGTTTAATCTAAAAACTGGTGGTGATGAATATTTGTTTTTTACCCAAAATAATCAAGGCGAAAAACTTTTCTACCATTGTAGAAAACTATAATTTTATTATGAATTTGTTTGAACCATTTTGATGAAAATGTCTTCCATTGTAGCAATTTTTGGTGAGAATGATTGCAACTCTACTTGATTATTTAAATCTGAAATGACCTCTTTTTTATTACTTAAAATTTTAATTGTGGCTTCGTTTTCAGTATTGGTTATTATTTCAAAATGGTTTGAATTAACTAGCACTCCGTTAAACTGTATAAAGTATTCATTATTACTAAATTGTTGCTTTATATCGTTTTTATTGCCACTTAGCACCACTTCACTTTTATTGATCATGGCAATGTCATCACAAAGTTTTTCAACTGTATCCATTCTATGTGTTGAAAAAATAATGGTACTTCCTTCATTTCTTAGTTTTAATATTTCCTGTACTAAAAGCTGTGCATTTTGAGGATCAAAACCACTAAATGGTTCATCTAAAATAATTAATTGGGGTTGATGGATAACACTTGCAATAAATTGAATTTTTTGTTGCATTCCTTTTGAAAGCTCTTCAACCTTTTTATTCAACCAATCTTTTATTTCAAATTTATCAACCCAATATTTTACTTTTTTCTTTGCTTCTGTATTACTCAAACCCTTTAATTCTGCAAAATATAAAAGTTGCTCACCTATTTGCATTTTTTTATACAAACCTCTTTCCTCGGGTAAATAACCAATTTCATAAATATGTTTTTCTTTCAGTTTTTCACCATCAAATAATATGGTACCTGAGTCGGCTTGAGTAATTTGAGTTAGTATTCTAATTAAACTTGTTTTACCCGCACCGTTTGGGCCTAACAAACCAAATATACTTTGCCTTGGAATATTAATATTTATGTTTTTTAAAGCTTGATGATTAACATAAGTTTTATTTAAATTTGAAATTTCTATGAACATATTTTATTTAATATTTTTCAAATTAAGTCATTCCTATCTTTTTTACACAAACATTTTATTTAAAGGGTGAATATGTTTTACAGGTTGATAAAATTTTGATTTGATTTTACTTAAATTTATAGCACTGGATAGCAATTAGGAAGATGAAATAAACTATTTTGCACCAAAAATTAATAACTACAAATTTTGAATTTTGAAATTATAACCAAATACTTCCCCAATTTAACTGATCATCAAACGGAACAGTTCAAATTACTTTACGATTTATATGTAGATTGGAACAGTAAAATAAATGTTGTTTCCAGAAAAGACATTGAATCACTGTATGAAAAGCATGTTTTGCATAGTTTAGCCATTGCTAAATATATTCAATTTGAAAAAGGTACTAAAATATTAGACATAGGCACTGGTGGTGGATTTCCAGGAATTCCCTTAGCAATATTATTTCCTGATACTGAATTTACTTTATGTGATTCTGTAGCTAAGAAAATTAAAGTTGCCGAAGAAATTTCAAAAGGAATTGGTTTAAATAATACTGACTTTGTAGTGGGAAGAGTTGAAAATTTAAAAGAAGAATTTCATTTCATTTTAAGTAGGGCAGTGGCACCCATGGAAACGCTTTATCGCTGGACGCAAGATTATATAGCTGAAGATTGTTTTAACTCAAAACTCAACGGCTATTTATTTCTAAAAGGTGGTGATTTAAAAGAAGAAATTAAAGATTTAAAACGCTTGAATGCTAAATTACATGTTCAAACCGCTGACTTAAGTACTTTTTTTGAAGGGGAGTTTTTTGAAACAAAACAATTGGTTTACATTTTTAAAAACTAATTGCTTTAATTTAATATTTGATTTGTCAAATAACTATAGGATAAGCTCAACGACCAAAGGTCATTGAGCTT
The DNA here is from genome assembly GCA_947453415.1 of Bacteroidota bacterium. Taxonomy (GTDB): domain Bacteria; phylum Bacteroidota; class Bacteroidia; order UKL13-3; family UKL13-3; genus JAAFJM01. The sequence continues at coordinate 27,440 of CANGGG010000011.1, forward strand.
ATCCTAAATATTTATTTACTATTCTGATTGATTGCTTCAATCAATTTGTCTTTTTCTATTAAGCCTAAATGTTTCCAAACTTCAGTTCCATTTTTATACATAATAAACATTGGAATTGATTCTACTTTTAAGGTGGTAGCTAATTCGCTGTTTACATCTACATCTATTTTTTCTACCTTAACTTTGTCTTGCATCGATGTTGAAATTTCTTCAATCATTGGCAACATTTTTTTGCAAGGTGCACACCATTCAGCATTGAAGTCAACTATAACCAATTTGTTTCCTTTGGTTAGCTCCTGAAATTTTGGAAGACTCATACCTGCTTGTTTGGGAGCGTCTCCCTCGGTGGTTTCTGGTAAATTATTGTTACGCCATTGCATCATTCCACCGTCTAATTCATATACTTCTTTAAAACCATCAATGCGCATTTTTTTAGCTGCCGATGAACTTCTACCACCACTTAAACAATAAACTAAAACTGGTTTCGATTGATCAAGTGTTGAAATTTGTTTATTAAAATCATTACCATTCCAGTTGAAATTTTGTGCGTTTTGAATATGTCCGCCTTCAAATTCTTCAGGTGAACGAACATCAATAATGGTTACGCTTGGCAAATCAGTTATTTTCTTTGAAAATTCATTGGCAGATAAATTGCTTTTGTATTTTTGAGATTGTCCGTTTGAACAACTGCTGAATAAAATAGTAATTATTGAAATGCTTATAAATAGGTAATTTTTCATATGTTTTTTTTAAGAGTTTTGTTTAATTATTTGTGCTAAGTTATTGGCTGAAACTACACCAGATTGACGCCATTTAATTTCACCATTTTTAAATAAAATTAGCGTTGGCACACCTTGTATTTGGAATGTATTAGCTACTTGTTGGTTTTTATCTACATCTATTTTTAAAATAGTTGCTTCCGCACCAATTTTCGATTTCAAATCTTCCAAAATTGGTTTCATTGTTTTACAAGGTCCACACCATTCCGCAAAAAAATCGACTAATGTAGGCTTGTCACTTTTAATTATTTCTGAAAATGTTGCCATATTTATTTTGATTTTACTTCTTCAAATGCTACGTCTTGAATATCGTCAACCTTAGTTTTATTGATTGGAACAGCACATCCATTTGTACCACAACATCCAGTATTAGTTACTGCTTGAAACAAAAAGAATGTTGCAATTAAGCCAGTAATTATATCACGCATTTCAATGGCTTGCATGAGGAAAATAACTCCTAATACTAAACGCAATCCGCGCATAAAATTCCAACCTGTTAAAAGAGTATGTACGTTCATTATTTAATTTTATATTGTAAACTACTCCATGCACCACCGTTGTGAACATCGGTATATCCGTTTGATTTTAAAATACCTTTGGCCGATGAACTTCTCATACCCGAAGCACAACAAGTAATAATTGGCTTGTTTTTATCTTTTAATTTACTCAAGTTATTACTTAAAGTGTCAACCGAAATATTTATAGATCCATTTATATGTCCGCCTGCATATTCACCTTTACTACGAACGTCTAAAATAATAGCGCCTTGTTTTACTAATTCTGCGTAATCTACCTTTGGACCTAAGCCAAATAATTGTTTAATTGTATTGATCATATTTGTTTATTATGCTTTTTGAGATTGGTAATAATTTACATTTAACCATGAACCACCATTTACACAATCTACACCTTGGTTTGATAAGTAATGGTGAGCTTGTCCACTTCTTCCTCCCGATGCACAGCAAAGAATAAGTGGCAAACTTAAGCTTTTTATTTCATCCAACCTTTCTACTACTTCGTTCAAAGGAATGTTTAAAGAGCCAGCTACATTTCCACCCATAAACTCCGATGGCGTTCTTACGTCAACTACTGTTCCCTTGTTTTCTTTTATTAAATTTTCTATATCCATTTTTCTTTTATTTTTTTTTATAAATTATGTACTTTCCCAATCATACAACTGGTGTAGCTTTTTAATTGCAAAAGCAATCCGTTTTTTTCAGTAGCCTCAGGGTAACCAAGTGAAAGAAGCTTACTAATAATTGTACTTCTTTCTACATTGTCATCGTAGGTTAGGTCTATGGCATCTTTGTCTATATCAACAGCTACCGTTTTTACCCCGTTAATTCCTAATAATTCTCTTTTAATTGTAGTTGCACAACCATTACATTTAAGATTGGCAATAATGATTTCCTCGGTTTTCATGATATTAAATTTTTTTAAATACTTTTTTCTTTTTCTTTTTTAAATAAATCTGCAATTAATGCGCCCATTACTGCGCCATATAAAGTGCTATTTAAAGGCTTTGAGGTAATGGCACAAGTTCCACTGGCACACCCTATAAAATAATAATATGCATAACCAGCTATTGCGCCAATTATTATTCCTAAAATATGGAATTTATATTTGTTTAAAGTATTCATGTTTTTATTGTTAGTACAAATGTAGCAATAAGCTTTTCATTGCTTGGTTACTTTTGTTACATAATGAAATAAATTTTATTTTATGCCAACATATCTTATCACTTCTGCATTTCCATGGTGATATTTTCCTTCATTTAAAACAATTGATTCCATGCTTAAAATTTTAGTTGTAAGGTTTTTAAAATCATGTTCAATGATTTCTTTTGTATACAACATAGAAACCTCTTTTGGACCGAAAGAGGAATTATTTAGTTGCAACGGATTAAATACTTCCAAAATTATACTTCCACCAGGTTTAAGCCAAGTCATTATTTTGGCATGAAATTGAATTCGTACTTGTTCTGGAAAATGAGCATAAATTATTGCAATGGCATCAAAACTTTCTGGTTCAAATTTTATTTCCAACGCATCGGCTATGCTATAATTAATAGTTACTTGGTTTTGCTTAGCTAATAAATTTGCTTTTTCAAAACCAGCGTCACTAAAATCAAATGCTGTTACATTCCAACCATTTTGCGCAGCATATACTGCATTTCTACCTTCGCCTTCGCATGGTAAAAGTATGTTTCCTTTTGGAAGTTTTTCTATTTGTTCTTTTAAAAATTCGTTAGGTAAAATGCCGTAAGCAAAATCTTTTTCAGCGTATCGTTGGTTCCAAGTTTGGTTCATATAATTTAATTGATTTAGATTTAAAAAAAATATAACAGCTCTACAATTTATGTAAAGCTGTTATAAATAAGATTGGTTTTAAAAATGATAAATTCTTAGCTTTCTTTTTTCTTGGTAGAAATGCCAAATGGCAAGTACAAAGGGCAAAAACTCATAAAACTTGTAGCAATAAAAATGACTGCTACAGCCATTAAAATAATGGCTACAGTTCCTGTAATTTGTCCCATAAAATAAAGAACACCAATTAAAATGGCTGCAAGTATTCTTACTACTTTGTCAGCGGTTCCCATGTTTGCTTTCATTTTTTTATTTTTTTTTAAAGTGAATTTTTTTTCTATACAATGGTATGCTATTTTAAATAATAATTATGTCACATTTGTTACATAATTATCTATTATATAATAGCCATTTGATTTGTTTTCATTGCTAAATTATTGCTTTCAGCAATTTCATTGGTACAATTTTTCCAAAGTTGGTATCCACCCGATAAATTTTCGGTATTAAACCCATGTTGTTTTAATATTTGCTGCGCCAAATATCCTCTTTGCCCGCCAAGGCAATAAATATAAATCTTTTGGTTTTTATCCAACTCATTTATCCTTTCCCTTATTGAATCTAGCGGAATATTCAAAGCATTTGGAATATGGCCAGCTTCAAACTCTGAAATTGTTCTTACATCTAATAAAATATCGGTTTCAGTTATGTTTTCAATATTATTCCAATAATATATTTTATGCTTTTTAAGCAATATGTTTTCTGCCACAAATGCTGCAATATTTACAGGATCTTTTGCCGATGAAAATGGAGGCGCGTAAGCATGTTCAAACTCCAATAATTCATAAATTGTACTCTTTCTTTTTATTGCCGATGACAGTATGTCAATGCGTTTATCTACTCCATCAAATCCCGCTATTTGCGCACTTAATAATTGACCATCGATAGGAGAAAATGCTATTTGAATACTCATTTGTTTAGCACCAGGATAGTAGCCAGCATGTGAACCATTATGCGTGGTAGAAACGAGGTGTTCAATATTAGCATTGCTTAAATTTTTGGATGCCGTTCCGGCAATAGCTACCGTCATATCAAACACTTTTACAATGGCAGTATTGATAGCACCATTATATTTTTTTTTATTTCCAAGCACTATATTATCCGCACAAATACGCCCTTGTTTATTGGCAGGGCCAGCCAAATAAGTATTCATAGATTGGTTGGTAATAGGATTTGTAAATTCTATGGCATCGCCCACGGCATATATATCAGGATTGGAAGTTTGCAAAAACTCATTTACCCAAATTCCTTTTGCCGCTCCCAAACTTATTCCTGCATGAACAGCCAAACGTGTATCGGGCTTAACACCTATTGACATGATGACCACATCGGCATCTAGGGCTTCTCCCGATTTCAATAATACCTTTAGCTGATTATTATGTTTTTCAAATCCTGTAACTGCCGAACTCAATAATAAATTTACCCCTTTTTCCCTTATATGTTGCTGAACAATGGCAGCAATAGGAAAATCTAAAGGTGCTAATATTTGATTACCCATTTCTATAATAGAAACATCTAAACCTAAGTCGTGCAGATTTTCGGCCATTTCTAATCCAATAAATCCTGCACCAATAACCACCGCTTTTTTTACCTGTTTTTGGTTTACAAAAGCCTTAATATAATCGGTGTCGGCTACATTTCTAAGGGTGAAAATCCCTTCGTTAGTTATACCAGGTAAAGGCGGACGAATAGGTTCGGCACCGGGTGATAATACTAACTTGTCGTATGTTTCATTGTAAGTTTTTCCGCTAGTTTGGTTAAAAGCTGTAACCGTTTTTGTATCAACATTAATAGCTATTACTTCAGTTAAAGTTCTTACATCAATATTGAATCGTTGGTTAAATGAAGCTGCTGTTTGAACAAACAATGCATTTCTATCTTTTATTACATTTCCAATATAATATGGCAAACCACAATTTGCGTAAGAAATATATTCCCCTTTTTCAAAAATTACAATTTCCGCATGTTCGTCTAATCTTCTTAATCTTGCAGCTGTGCTAGCACCACCCGCAACTGCTCCTATAACTATGTATTTCATTTTTTTAGTATATTTTTTATAATGCAAAATTAAGCCTTCTATTAATGGTGCTTTGCAACAATTGTTACATTTAGAAATGAGAATTGTAATTGATTGAATAAAAAAAAACCTTGCAACAATGAAGTTACAAGATTTTTATTTATAGTAAAATATAGCAATTTAAACTATCTATGGTTTTTAAAACGAGAGCTCACCACCAAATCTTTGCTACCGGCAGTATGAACATAAAAACCTTCACCCGATTTTACACCTAAATTTCCAGCAGTTACCATGTTAACCAATAAAGGAGAAGGAGCATATTTGGTATCGCCCAGGCCCTCGTGCAATACATTCATAATTGCAAGGCAAACATCTAAACCTATAAAATCGGCTAGTTGTAAAGGTCCCATTGGGTGAGCCATTCCTAGTTTCATAACGGTATCAATAGATTCAACAGAACCAACACCTTGTTGTAAACAGAAAATGGCTTCATTGATCATTGGCATCAAAATTCTATTTGCTATAAAGCCAGCATAATCATTGGCCAAAGCTGGAATTTTCCCTACTGCTTTTGAAAGTGTTAAAATTGTTTCGGTAACTTCTTCGCTGGTTTTAAAACCATTAATTACTTCTACCAATTTCATTACAGGAACTGGATTCATAAAATGCATTCCAATAACTTGCGTTGGGCGTTTAGTAACACTTGCTATTTTGGTAATAGAAATAGAAGAAGTATTAGAAGCTAATATGGTATGAGCAGGACAAATTTCATCCAATTGTTTAAAAATATCTAATTTAATAGCCATATTTTCACTTGCCGCTTCTACTACTAAATCTGCATGGCTAGCAGCATCTTTTAAGTTAGTATAAGTAGTAATATTAGCTAAAGTTGCAGTTTTGTCGGCTTCAGAAATCAAACCTTTTGTAACTTGTCTGTCTAAATTTTTACCAATGGTATCAATTGCTTTTTGCAAAGCAACTTCATTTACATCTATTAAGTTTACTTGGTAGCCAAACTGAGCAAAAGTATGCGCAATACCATTTCCCATTGTACCCGAACCAATTACTGTAATATTTTTCATTTTGTTATTTTATTTAGTGAATTTTAATGGGGGCAAATCTATTAAACACTTGCGCTTTATCAAACTTTAAATTAATATAGTTTGCTATTTTATATCAAATATATTCCAATAAATTATACTTAAAAATTTGTTAAACTTATTTTATTTTTTCTTGTAGTGTAGTTTTTTCTTAATTTTACCGCCAAATAAAACAATTACATATGCGTATTTTAAAAATTTCGACCATTATTTTATTATCAAGTTTAAGTTTTATTGCCTTTGCACAAAAAGGAAAAGATAAAGCTAAGAGCAATTTAGAAGCTAGTTCTGAAAAGTCGACAATAGGACATTCAATTACGGTAACTATAAAAGGCTATCAAAATAAGATGTTTTACCTTGGTTATTACTTTGGCGATAAGCAATATTTGAGAGACAGCGCCATAACTGATGCTAAAGGAAAAATGAATTTTTCGGGACCAGGAAAATTAGAAGGTGGTGTTTATTTAATAGCTACTGCCGACAAATCGCTATTGTTCGATTTTATAGTAACTGAACAAGTATTTAGTTTAGAAACTGATACCATTTCATTAATAGAAAACATGGTTGTTAAAGGTTCCTACGAAAATGAAGTGTTTTTTAAATACAATCAATTTTCGGCAAATATTGGTAAACAAGCCAATGAATTAGAAGTTAAAATTAAAGCTGCTAAAGAAGCTAAGAATACTGCCGAAGAAGATAAATTAATGGATAATTACCGCAGTTTGATGAAGGATTTAACAGCTAAAAGAAAAGTTATTTTGGAAACTGATCCTACTACTTTAATCAGTAAAGTATTTAGAATGATGCAAGAAATAGATGTTCCTCCTGCTCCAAAAAATGAGAAAGGTGAAATTACCGATTCTAACTTTCAGTATAATTATTATAAACAACATTACTTCGATAATTTTGACTTTTCTGATGATAGAATTACAAGAACTCCTATCTTTTTTCCAAAGTTTGAAACTTTTATGTTAAAAGTAGTTCCACAAATTCCTGATAGTATAAATGAAACCGCTGATAAAGTTTTAAAGTTAGCGGAAAAAGGCAAAGAGAATTTTAAATTCTGCTTGTTTTGGACTACCAATTATTACGAGTCATCGCAATACATGGGAATGGATGCTGTTTTTGTTCATTTAATTGATAATTATTATGCCAAAGGAAAAGCTTATTGGGTTGATAGTTTGCTAATTTGGAAAATGAAAGATAGGGTTGAAAAACTTAGACATAATTTAATAGGTGCTAAAGTTAAAAACTTAACAATGCTTGATACCAATGGACAATATCATAGTCTTTATAACATGGACTCAAAGTATACTTTGGTATTATTTTGGAGCGCTACTTGCGGACATTGTAAAGAGGAAATGCCAAAAATAGCTGAAGCATACAAGGACTTAAACAAAGAAATAATTGCGCAGAACAATATCATCAATTTAAAAAATAAAGGAGCAAAAGTATTGAAACCAACATTGCCTTTAAATTTTGATTTGTTTCCTGTAAGTATGACCGAAACGGTTGAAGAATGGAAGAAATATTTAATAGAACAAAAATTCCCTTGGAAACTGAACTTATACGATCCTTTGAATGAAACTAATTTCCGCCAATATTATGATGTTTATAGCACTCCTGTTTTATATATTATTGATAAAAACAAAAAGGTAATTGCTAAACGAATTGCTGCTGAAAAAATTAAAAGTTTCATAGAAGATTACGAAAAAGATGGTTCTGGACTTTTAAAGAAACAAAAATAAAATAATAAAAGCTGCATCGTAAATGGTGCAGCTTTTTTTATGTTTAATGAGTAAATTTGTAATGGGGAAGGAATTGGGTGGTTTAATTATATAACATTGGCTAATGTTAATAACGAGTCCATTTTATTCTAATTTTTTTAAAAATAACGAAACGTATATTATTTGGGTAATTTGTTTTTTTTATCGGGCAGACACATAGGTCTGCCCCTACGGTTACTGCAATCAATCTTCCAATCTTTCAATCTTAAAATATATAACGTGCTTCCATTCTTCCTGTGTGTAAAATGGTATCGCTAATGCCCGATGTGCGGCCATCGTAGTTGAGGTTTATTTGAATATTTTGCCCAATTCGTTGTTGTAAATTAATGTTCCAAACTTGGTTTTTGCCAGTGGTTAATCCTTGTAACATATCGTAACCTAAATTGCTGCCAGCCTCTCCATTAAATTCCACTTCATATAAACTATACTTGGCACTTAAGGCACCAATTTGAGTAAAGTTATAACGCATTTCTAAACCAATTTCTGTAGTTTTTCCTTTTTGATTGCCATATTCTTTGGCGTTATTGGCTTCAAAATATCCTGCATTCAGCGTGGTTCTAAAGTTTTTATTGGCCTGATAAATTAATTTTGGTTTCCATTCAGTATAACTATAGCTATAATTTTGCTGAACAAAAAACTGTGATACATAACTGCGTTCTCCAAAATTATAAAGTACGTTAATGGTCCAAAATTCATTGGCATTCCAACGGGTGTTCAATCCATTTTCCAACTTGCGCCTGCTGTCAATTCCATTGGTCAAAATCACTTTACTCTGATTGTCTTGAATGCTCCAATCAGCTCCAAACGTGGCATTACTGCGGTTAAAGAATAAAGTATTTCTAGCCAAACTATTTACATTGATCAAAGAAGTATCGTTAAAAATGTTGTTAAAAGGATTGATGAAATCAAAAGTATTATTGGCAATAATTTTACGTTCTATCCGCAATCCTGATTGGTTATTGAACTTACTGATGAATTTTAAAACACCTTTTTTATTCAACCATATGCTTGCAGGATTGATATTTAAAGTTTGGTTAAATTGAACTGAATTTGTTCTAATTGTATTGTTAGTTGGTAAATAAACGCGAATATAATTGGCAATATTTCTATCCACAAAACTGGCAATTACAAACTCATTTAACTGCTGAATATTGTCGGTGTTAAAATCTTTCCAAACATAAACACCTTGCCCTTTTGGAACTTCCAAATAACTAAAATCCCTGCGTAATTCATTGCCACTTCCTATTTGATAATAAGTGTTGGCAGTAAACATTTTTTTCATAAAAGCATAATCATATTCAATCCTTGCCAATACAGTTCTTTCCGGTTTTAAATTTTTGATGGTGGAATCGTTTATTTCAAAATTTCTAAAGGTAAAATTCAAGTTCAGTCTGTTCCCATTGTCTTGTTTTAAAATGGTAGTTGCGTTTAAATTATGAGAAATACTTGCTAAATAATAATCATTGCTACGCGCTTGAAAATCGTTTCTGTTGGTATAATCTATGCGGTATTTTAATTTTAAAGTATCAGTGTTTTGGATAAAATAATTGCTTTGGTTATAAGCAAAACTCCCACTTAATATGGTATCATTTATTTTAAAAAACTTACTTTTTTCTGCTAAATAATTTACTCCAGCTTGATGTTTAAATTGCGTTCTGGCATATCCCAAATTATATTTATAAGTTTGATTTTGAGGAATATTTTGCTGCAAAATTGTGTTATTGATACCTATTGTTAGATATTCGGCATTGGCATTAATCTGGTTGTTTTTATAATCTAAATTACTACCAATTTGATTCATCAAACCCACATAATTCTGGTTCCGATTATACATTTGCAATTGGTAATAAGCGTTAAATATTTGCGTGTTTTCTATGCTTGTTTTTGCCGATAAAATATGCTCATTATAACCCGTATCAGCATTGTTAGCATTGGTTAATTGTCGGTTCCAAAGTCTATCAAACTCTACATTTCTGTAGCGTTCTACATACCTAAAGTTTTGATCCACCCATTCGTAATTCAATTGATTTTGCCAAAGCCAAGTTTTTGATAAATTGGTTTTGTTATTGATAATTATTTTGGCTCCATATCCTTTATCATTTTGCTTGTCAATATTGCTAAATAAATTTCTGTTCAAATTACTTTGAGCAAGCTCAACAGATATTTTTGTATTTTTAAAATTAGTCAAATCAAAACCAATATTTAACATTTCCATTTTATTGGGAGCAGTAAGTAAAATAACTGGTTCAAAGTTTCCTTGTTTAATTCCATTGATGGGCGCTACAAACTGAAAAACCCTGCCATTTGCCGATGAAGCCGATTGAATATAATTTCCATTATTATTCCCAACATTGCTAAATTTTACTTCATAAAATACAGAATCATTTAGCCCATTATTAGTAAAAATATACACATCACTATTTCCTAAAGTATCTAATTTTCTGTATAAAATTTTGGTATTGCTAAATGCCGAAACCCTAGTGGCTCCGATTGTTACCGCTTGTTTTAAATTGTTTCCAACATTGGCTAAAATCTTTTTATCGTTATCGCTTAATGTTTGTTGAAAAGGTTGGTCTTTATCGTCTTGCTCGGTAAAATAACTTCCCCTGATGGCATATTTTTCAGCTTTATATTGTGCATTGGTGGTAAAAACTGTTCTAGCAAAATTTCGGTCACTGTATTGAAATTCTGCTATAATTCTGCTGTATTGCGTAATAATTTTTTTAGGAGTAAATGTAATTTCGCCACTGTTATAATCTATGATATAATCGTTTTGCTCGCCTCTATTTAGTTTTACTCCATCTAAATAAATGGCTTCTGTTCCTGAAATTAATATAATAAATAGTTCACCATTCACACCCGTTAATCGGTATGGGCCTTGGTTTCCTTCAATAGCTGTTAACGTATTTCGTGCAAATCGTCCACGACTAATGGCTACTTCTGCACCCACTTGTAAAACTGCCTTTTCCTTCGATTTTGAAAATAATTGTTTTACATCAAAAGCAGTTTGTACCTGCGCGCCTCTCGATTTTTTATTATAATTTAAAAAATAACTTTCCGTAGGTTTTCGCATTTCAAAATCACCAATGACCACTTTGGTTTTGTTTTTACTTAACTGAATAAAAACCTTGTCAAAGTCTTGCAGCTGCTGCGTATTTCCTTCTGGTTGAATAGGATTATTGTCATCGCTAATGGCAGCTAATACATCAATATCGTTATTTATTTTTCCGCTCAATTGTAAATTTAAATTAGCATTTACCACTACATTTTGTGCATTTCCCAAACCTAATCCACGCGAAATACTACCATTCATTTTTAACCCGCTACTGGCACTCTCAGCATTCAAAAAATCAGTTTCATTTGGATTATACAAAAACGGATTTTTAGATTCAATGCCTTCTTTGTCTATTATTTTCGGGTTTTTGTTTTGATAAATTTTCTTGAAATCAAAATTTGGCGAACTGTATTTAACAAGTAATGTAGTGGGTTTTGGTATTTTTAAATTGATGAATGATTGGTTAGTATAATTGATTCTATAATCAATATTTTCTAGTAAAACAGTAGTTCCATTACTTACAATTACTGAATGATGCACAATTAGTTGACTGTCTAATAACAAACTATCGCTTAATAATAATATCGTTTTCTGTCTGTTTTGGCTTTTTGCCAATACAGCCATTCCAACTAAAATTATTATCAAAACCTTGCGCATGAAAGCAAATAAACGAATTTTAGTTTAAAGCTGTATATGATTATTGGAAAATTGACTAACAAATCTGTAAAAAGGTTTGGCTACTTTTAAAAATATTTGCCTTTATTTGTAATATAGAATTCAACATTAATAACAGCAAATCATTTAATATTGGATTTGTAATCTAATTAAATAAATTTGTTTAAAGCAAGTAAAATTAATTAAGGCCATACATTTTTATAAAAAAGTCTAATAAACTCAATGAACAAAATAGATACAACATATTTATTAAGATGCATAATTACTTTAGAAAAAGAATATGGTTTATTACTTTAAAGCAAATGTTGATGAAATTGATTATGATATGTATCGTTCGGCAAGTGTAAAGGAGTTTGAAATAATTTTAGAGCAATGCGGAAAATTATTGCGTAAAGCACTAAAACCTTATTTCCATTCTTCAAAATCAGTAGATCAATTGTATTATAAAGACGTATTTAAACAAGCAGTTTTAAGAAGTATAATTTCTCCAGAATTATGCGAACGTTTTTTTGAATACAGAGACAATAGAAACAATACTGCGCACGATTATGGAATAAACTTTGCAGAAGAAACTTTGGTATTACTCCCAAAATTTATAATTGATGCTACACAATTAGCAGCAGCCATAAACCAACAAAATAATGATACTGAGAGCTAAAGATAAGGAACGGTTAATTGCAATATTTGATAGTATTCAAACGCCTATTGAAGTATGGGCTTATGGTAGTAGAGTGAATGGTAATGCTCATGAAGGAAGTGACCTTGACTTGGTTATACGCACTCCATTGTTACAAAAACTACCCATTGATGTTTTTTTAGATTTAGAAGAAAAGATTCAAGAAAGTAATATTCCAATCATAGTTGAAATATTTGATTGGGCTAGGCTACCCGAATATTTCCACAAAAATATACAGCTTCAACATGAAGTTTTGTACAGTAATTCAATGACGTTGTTGAATGAACCAAATATTGATTATAAAAAATCAATCAAAGAATAGTCGTTCAGGTTTATTGAGCAAAGTTGAATTACAGCCAACGGAATTAAAATTAACCTTCAAACATTTCAATTACAATTGAAAATATTTGCCTTTATTTGCAACCCAATTTATGAATAACAACAAAGAATGGTTTGCCGATTGGTTTGATTCGCCTTACTATCATATTTTATATAAAAACCGTGATTTAACCGAAGCCGAACTGTTTTTAAACAATATAGTTTCCTCTTTAAAAATACCTAAAGGAAGTACTATTGTTGATTTGGCCTGTGGCAAAGGCCGTCATTCTGTGTTTTTAAACAATGCAGGTTTTAACGTTAAAGGTGTTGATTTATCTGCTAATAGCATTAATTATGCAAAGCAATTTGAAAATGAAAATTTGCATTTTGAAGTGGCCGATTTAAGAAATTTATGCATAGAACCAATGTTCGATTATGCATTTAATTTGTTTACCAGTTTTGGATATTTTAAATCAGATGAAGAAAACCAGTTGGTATTGAATCAGTTTCGTCATTGTTTAAAACCTAACGGAATTTTATTGCTTGATTTTTTTAACGCTGAAAAGGTAAAATTGCAACAAAATATTACAGAAACAAAAACCATTGAAGGCATTACCTTCCATTTAAAAAAAGTAATTGAAAACCAAAAAGTAATTAAGCAAATAGCTTTTGACGTTGATAATAAAAATTACTATTTTCAAGAAGAAGTTCAGTTGTTAACGCTTTCAAATTTTGAAAAATTGTTTGAACAAACTGGTTTTAAAATTCTAAATGTATTTGGTAATTATCATCTTCAAAATTATGAAGCCAATACCAGCGATAGATTGATTTTTTTAGCACAAAAAATATAAAACATGGAAACTATTTTACAATTCGATAGGTTATGGTTTTTGTTTGTAAACAATACGCTTGCTAATCCATTTTTGGACTGGCTTTGCCCAATTATTCGTAATCAAAGTACTTGGTATGTTTTTTATGCTGCCATCATTTATTTTTTCTATAAAAATTACAAAAAAGATACTTGGAAAATATTGTTGGTGATTGCATTAATGATTACTGTTTCTGATCAATTTAGTGCTAATTTGGTAAAAAATACTTATATGAGAATTAGGCCTTGTAGCGAACCAAATTTGCAAGGATTGGTTCGACATTTAGTGCCAAGTTGCAACGGTTTTAGCTTTATTTCAGCACATGCCACTAACCATTTTGCATTGGCATTATTTTTTATTTTTTATTTTAAACATGTTGGTAAATGGGTCATTCCTGTAGCATTGTTTTGGGCTTTTGCCATTGCATTTTCTCAAGTTTATGTTGGCGTTCATTATCCACTCGATGTATTTTTTGGCGCCTTGGTAGGTAGTTTATTCGGTGCTGCATTTGCTAGGTATAGCTTAAAATTTATTAAACTTGCCAATTAATTTAATCATTATATCAAATATTATATCATGAGTTTTTTATTTTTAGGATTGCTATTTATTTCACCTTTTTTAGGTTCTTTGGCTGCATTGTATTCTAATAAATATGATGAAAATAAATTAAAATTATTGTTATCGTTTGCGGGTGCTTATTTGTTTTCAATAACTATTATAAGTTTAATGCCAGAAGTTTATTCCAATTCAAATAAATATACGGGTATGTTTATTTTAGCTGGTTTTTGGTTTCAAATATTAATGGAAAAATATTCAAAAGGAATTGAACACGGCCATTTTCACTTACACGATGTAGTTAAAAAACATGTCATTCCATTTGGCATTATAGCGAGTATGTGCTTGCATACTTTTTTGGAAGGAATTCCTTTGGGTGCTTTTTTTCAAAGCAATGCTAGTATAAGTTATTCTATTTTGGTGGGAATTGCATTGCACGAATTTCCCGCTGCTTTTGCCTTGGCAATAATTTTAAAAGGTTTAAAATTAAACAATAAAGTAATCATAGCTTTGATGACTATTTATTGTTTGGCTTCGCCAATAGGAGCAACGCTGAGTTATAGTTTAAATTATTCTGTTCCTGAATTGGTTTTTAATCAATTTATGGCATTTGTAATTGGAACTTTTTTACACATTTCTACTACCATTTTATTTGAATCATCTGAACATCATCGATTCTCAAAACTTAAAACTTATGCTGTTTTAATTGGCGTTTTCTTTGCGTTAGCGGTAGTTTTTGCGCAGTAAAAATGGATTGATTTAGCTTAAATAATCTCTTATGATTGTTGGCTAGCCAACAAATACATCACAGCCATTCTAATGGCTACTCCATTTTCTACTTGGTCTAAAATAATAGCATGTTTGCTATCGGCTACATCACTGGTAATTTCTACGCCTCTGTTAATAGGTCCGGGATGCATTACTACAATTTCTTTGTCTAGTGAATCTAAGCGTTTTTTATCTA
Source organism: Bacteroidota bacterium (assembly GCA_947453415.1). Taxonomy (GTDB): domain Bacteria; phylum Bacteroidota; class Bacteroidia; order UKL13-3; family UKL13-3; genus JAAFJM01. Next base: position 42,598 of record CANGGG010000011.1, read on the forward strand.
AACCATAAAGCATGCTGTATTCACGCAGTGAAGGGAAGTATTTAATATCTTGACGTTCTAATTGAATGCGTAACATATTGGCCACATCACACCAATTAAGGGCTTTCATCAAGTCTGTTTCTACTTTTACACCTAAGCTTTCTATGTGTTTTGGAATTAAAGTGGTAGGTCCGCAAACCATTACTTCAGCTCCTAATTTTTTCAAACAAATGATATTTGAAATGGCCACCCGTGAATGTAAAATGTCACCAACAATCACCACTTTTTTGCCATTTACATTTCCAAATTTTTCTCTGATTGAAAATGCATCAAGCAATGCTTGAGTTGGATGCTCATGTGTTCCATCACCGGCATTGATAATATTAGCTTTGATGTGTTGTGATAAGAAAATAGCGGCTCCTGGTGCAGGATGACGCATTACAACCATGTCAACTTTCATGGCTAAAATATTATTTACGGTGTCAATTAATGTTTCGCCTTTTGAAACCGATGAAGAGGATGCTGCAAAATTTACAGTGTCAGCACTCAATCTTTTTTGTGCTAATTCAAATGAAATACGTGTGCGAGTAGAGTTTTCAAAAAAGATATTTGCAATGGTTACATCGCGCAATGAAGGAACTTTTTTAATGGGTCTATTGATAACAGTTTTAAAACCATCGGCTGTTTCAAATATCAATTCTATATCGTCTACAGTAATGTCTTTTATGCCAAGTAAATGCTTTTGTGTAAATTGTTTCATTGAATTAATTACTTATTATTGATGCAACATCTGCTTTACTATTTTCTTTCCATTCCACTTTCACCTTGTCGTTTGCCCTTGTATCTACTGTTATTCCCGTGTAATCGGGTTGAATTGGTAAATGGCGGCTAAAACGCCTGTCAATTAAAACCATTAACTCTACTTTTTCTGGTCTTCCAAAATCAACTAAAGCATCTAAAGCTGAACGAATGCTGCGACCTGTATAAAGCACATCGTCAATCAATACCACTTTTTTGCTTTCAACTGTAAAATTTATTTTCATGACATTGGGAACTATTTGTTCTTTTCCACGTCTAAAATCATCTCTGTAAAATGAAATATCTAATTCGCCATAAAGTAATTTTTCGTTTTCAGTTATTTCAACCAAACGCTTTAAAATTCTTCTTGCAAAATAGGTTCCTCGAGGTTGAAGCCCAATAATGGCAGTGTTTTCAAATGATCCATGTTTTTCAATAAGCTCATAACAAAGCCTATCTAATACAATGCTAAATTGTTTTTTTTCGAGTATAATTTTACTGTTCATTGGTGTTTTCCAATTTCACTTATTTGTATTTTCAAACTACTTTTTAATTTTTTAAAAGTAGCAGACTTTCATTGCAAATTTGCACAATTTATATTAAATAATTGCAACTCCAATTTTATTCAGTATTGCTTGGGCATTTTGTTTATCTAAATGCAATTGATTTTTTAGTGCATCTAAGCCATCAAATTTCTCTTCATTTCGAAGTTTACTAACAAATTCTATTATTAAATTTTCAGTATAAATTTCCTTTTCAAAATTAAAAATATTTACCTCAATGCTTCTTCCTTTATCCTTTATTGTGGGGTTATTACCAATATTTAACATGCCGCCAAATCGTGCTTTATTATACCAAACCCAAACTGCGTAAACCCCGTCTTGTGGTATTAGTTTATACGAATTTTCTACTTCAATATTGGCAGTTGGATAACCAATTGTTCTTCCTAATTGCTTTCCTTTAATTACATTTCCTTCCAAACTATAACTATTTCCCAAGTATTTTTGAGCAGTTTGAATATCGTTATTTAACAGTGCTTGTCTAATTTTAGTTGAACTTACAGCTATATCATCTATATCTTGTTCTGGAATTTCCTCCACTTCAAATTCATAAAGTGATGCGGAATTTTTTAAATGCTCGAACGAACCTTCTCTGTTTTTTCCAAATCTATGGTCGTATCCAATTACTAAAGTATTGGTTTTAATTTTATTAACTAATATATTTCTGATAAATTGTTCCGAACTTAAGCGTGAAAACTCCTTAGTAAATGGTAGAATAATTAAATGGTCAACACCTGCTTTTTCTAATAAATTTATTTTTTCATTTAAAGTACTTAACAATTGTAAACCATGGTCAAGAGGCAAAAGCACTATTCTAGGATGTGGCTCAAATGTAATTATTACTGTTTCTCCATTTTTAATAGAAGCAATTTGTTTTAAGCGTTCAATTATTTTTTTATGAGCCAAATGAACACCATCAAAAGTACCTTGACTAACAATGGCATTTTTTATTGTTGGAATTTCATCAATGTTATAATGTACTTTCATACTAAGATAAATGTTTTTAAATAATTAAAATTTACCCTAATAAAATTTTGTAAAACCGATCATTTCTCTTGCGGTAGCAATGGTTTTGCTTGCACTGTCTCTGGCTTTTTCCGCACCCATTTTAGCTATTTTTCCTAGCATTTCATCATTGCCACTTATTTCATCTATTTTTTGTTTAATTGGAGAAATAAATAATGCCATGTCTTCTGCAAGTTGTTTTTTTAAATCACCATAACGAATGCTACAATCTGCAAATGTTGTTTTATAATAACTTATTACTTCTTGGTTTGAAACCAATGTCATTAGATCAAATAAATTTTGAACAGCTTGGCTAGGAGTGGAGTTTGGTTCCGTTGGAGAAACATCACTCACCGCTTTCATTATTTTTTTCCTAACAGTTGCATCATCATCATTTAAATTAATAACGGTATTATCTCCATCACTTTTACTCATTTTTCCACCACCTTGTAAACCTGGAACTTTTACTAATTGATTGCCATAATTAAAAGCTTGTGGTTCAGGAAATAACTCATTATTATATATTCTATTGAACCTATTTCCAAAAGTTCTAGCCATTTCCAAATGTTGTTCTTGGTCTTTACCTACTGGCACTTTCAGTGCTTTATGAATTAAAATATCGGCAGCCATTAAAACTGGATAGGTTAATAAACCCGCATTGATATTATTAGGATGAGATTTTGCTTTTTCTTTAAATGAAGTTACTCTTTCTAATTCACCTTTATAAGCATGCATATTTAATAATAAATATAATTCTGCTATTTCGGGTAAATCACTTTGAATATATATAGTACAAGCTTCGGGGTCAATGCCACACGCTATGTATTCAGCTAAAACTTGCTTTACATTTTGATGTAAATCTTTAGGATTAGGATGAGTTGTTAAGGAATGAAAATCGGCAATAAAAAAATAACAGTTATATTCATGCTGCATTTTTATAAAATTTTTTACAGCACCCATGTAATTACCTAAATGTAAATTTCCTGTTGGTCTTATTCCGCTAACTACTATTTCTTTATTCATTTTTTTTAAAAATATTGGTTGCAAAATAACTTTTAAATACACAAACTACAATCGTATTTATATAAGACATTGTTTTTTAAAAACTTATTATATATTTGATAATAAATAAAAACCAAATGAAGAGAATTTTTACAGCATTTTTGCTTTCCATAAGCGCAGTTTCTTATGCACAGAACACTCATATTGACGTAGTTCAACAACTAAATAAAAATGGATTTCCTAACTTAACTGAATCTGAAGTAATTGTTAATAGTTCATCGTTAGATAAAAAAACTGGCATTACACATATTTATTTTAAACAAGTACTAAATGGAAATGAGATTTTTAATAGCCAAAGCAGCATCCACATTGACAAAAACGGGAATATTGTTTCTAAAAATATTGCTTTAAAAAGCAATATTGTATTAGGTAATGCTGTAAAAATGGATGCAGCTACTGCATTGAATATTGCTTTAGCAGAAGCAAAAATTGTAAAAAATGTGTTAAATAAAACTGCTTTAGCAAGCAATGCAAATTTTAAAATAGTTGATAAAAATGTTTCAAGTGAAGCAATAAATGGTAAACCTGTTTTTTATGAAAAAAATAATCAATTGTTTGCAGCATGGGAAATAGAAGTTTTAAATGATGAAACCAATGATTGGTTAAATTTAGTAATAGATGCACAAGATGGTTCTATTTTAGATAAGAATAATTATACAACCAAATGTAATGCTGAAAACATGACAGCTTCAAATTATAATAAACCTTATTATTTTGAATTTGAAGATAACAATTCTTTAGGAAAAACTAGCCCAGCAGGATCTTATAATGTATATCCTATTCCTATGGAAAGTCCAGCAAGAGGGAACAGACAATTAGTTTCTAACATTAATGATGTCAATGCTTCTCCTTACGGTTGGCATGATACTAATGCAGTTGATGGTGCAGAGTTTACAATAACACGTGGTAATAATGTTTGGGCCAAAGAAGATACATTAGGTTCTAACGGAACAACTGGTTTTTCGCCAAATGGTGGAACTGATTTAATTTTTGATTTTCCTTATGGTTTAGATGCTGGTCCTCGTCCTAATTTAAGTGCTGCAATTACAAATTTATTCTTTTGGAATAATACCATGCATGATGTTTTTAATAATTATGGTTTTGATGAAGAAAGTGGAAATTTCCAACAAAAAAACTATACAGGTTTAGGTCTTGGAAACGATTATGTAAATGCCGATGCTCAAGATGGTAGCGGTACCGATAACGCAAACTTTGCAACACCCGTGGATGGAACCAATTCAAGAATGCAAATGTATTTGTGGGGTGTGCCAACGGCTGCTGTTTCTAATATTTTGCAAGTAAACTCACCTTCACCAATTGCCAATAAATATGGTGGAATTTTAGCAACTTTTAGTCCTAAATTAAGTTTAGTTCCTATTACAGCAAATATGGTTTTGGTAAATGATGGAACATCTACTCCAACTTTGGGTTGTTCTACTTTAGTAAATAGTGCGGCATTAGCAGGTAAAATTGCTTTAATTACCAGAGGAGGAACTAATTGTACTTATGCTACTAAAATATTAAACGCTCAAAATGCTGGTGCAATTGCTGCAGTTATTATTAACAGTTCTACTAATGGTGTATTTGCCATGACGGGTTCTTCTGCTGGTATAACAATTCCTTCATTAATGATTTCAAAAGCCGATGGTGACAAATTTAAATTAGATACTATTGGTTTAAATGTAAGTTTGTTTGATTCGAGTGCAGCATCCACCAAAAGAATTTATGACAGTGATTTAGATAATGGTGTAATTGCTCATGAATACGGTCATGGAATTTCTACTCGTTTAACTGGTGGTGCCGGAAATTCTTCATGTTTAGGAAATAAAGAACAAGGTGGTGAAGGTTGGAGCGATTTTTTTGCTTTGGTATTAACTTCAAAACCATACGAAACTACTTTAACAGGTAGGGGAATGGGAACACATTTAATTGGACAAGATACTGCTGGTTTGGGAATTCGTCCGTATAAATATACAAGAAATATGACAACAAATCCTGTTACCTATAATTCTATAAAAACAAATACGGAGGTACATTATGTTGGCTTTGTTTGGTGCAGTGTATTGTATGATATGTATTTAGATTTGTTAGATAAATACGGCTTTGATGAAAATATGTATACCGGAAAAGGTGGAAACAATAAAGCACTTCAAATAGTAGTGGAAGGTTTAAAATTACAGCCATGTAGTCCTGGTTTTTTAGATGCTAGAGATGCAATTATTTTAGCTGATTCAATTTTAAATGGTGGAGCAAATAAATTATTAATTTGGAAAGCATTTGCTAGAAGAGGGATGGGAGCGGATGCAGTTCAAGGTTCTTCAAATTCATGTACTGATGGTAATAATGGATTTAAACTGCCATCTGAATTAGGAAATTCAATCAATGATATTTTAATTCAACAATCAATTGAAATTTTTCCAAATCCTAGTAAAGGTAAATTCACTATAAATGCAAGTTATAACTTACAAAATGTGGAATTTAATTTAGTTGATATAAGTGGAAAAAAATTATCAATTTTAGCTAAAACTATCAATGAAAATGCGGCTGAGTTTGATGCTTCTAATTTAAATGCTGGTATTTATTTCTTGAATATTAAATCAGATAATGGAAGCATTACTAAGAAAATTATTATAGAATAATTTTTTAAAAAAGCAGAAAAAAAAGTCCGTTTGCCTTTGCAAACGGACTTTTTTTTTATTATTAAATCATTATTCAATACTCATTTCAATTACAAAATTTATCATCCAATCCCGATTCATCGGAAAAAAATACCTTAACTTCTCATGTTATCAAATTGAAGTGGAACGTCAAAATCATGACCTCTAACAGCCGACATGGTATTTTGTAAATCATCTATTTGCTTAGCTGTTACTCTAATCTGATCATCCATAATACTGGCTTGAACTTTTAGTTTTGTATCCTTAATAAACGAAACAACTTTTTTAGCAGTTTCCTTATCCAGTCCTTCTTTTATTGGTAAATCTTGCAAAACTAATTTTCCGCTAGAGCGAAATTCTTTGCTTAAATCTAAACTTCTTACATCTAGCTGTTGTTTGCTGAATTTACTTAAAATAATGTCAATAATGCTGCTTAAAGCCATGTCTTGATTGGCAGAAATTTTCACAATCTTTCCTTTTTTATCCAATTCAATGGAGCATTCGGCATCTTTTAAATCATACCTATTTACCAACTCTTTTTCTGCTGTATTGATTGCATTATCTATTTTTTGTAAATCAATTTTTGATACAATATCGAAGCTTGCCATATTTTTAAGTTTTTAATGTTATTTGGTGTTGCAAGATGGTATTTTTGATAAAATAAAAACAAATTTTTTTTAAATAATATATTACCATTGAATATGGAATTTCACTTTCATGAAAAATTAGGTGTAATAATATTTTATCAATTGATTTTCAGTTTCATGTATTTATCTAATAAAAACAACCAACCCAATGATAAATTTAACGTATAACTATGCAATACAATGAGAGTTTTGTAAAATAAATGGAATCTAACAAGTAAAATTCAATAAATGTTTTGAATTTTGCTTTAAAAATTTAAATTTGAAAATCTAAATAGCAATAAAATAAATAAACAATAAATATGAAATCAATCTTACAATTTAAAAAGCTTGTACTATTTTTGGTATTAGCTACATTAACAAGTATGAGTGCTAAAGCCCAGTATTGTGCTTCTGCAGCTACTACTACTGCCGATGAGGAAATTTATAGTGTTACAATGAATAGCATTACCAATGCTTATAACTGCTCTACTATTGCCCCTGGAACTGGATCTTCATTAAGTCAGTATTCTAACTTTACTTCTTTAGGTAACATGTGGACTTTTGCACCAGGTGCAACGGTTAATTTTACGATTCAAGAAGACGAATGTGATGGTTCTCCATATTATGCTTGTGGAATTGCTATTTGGATTGATTTTAACCATAATAATTCGTTTGCGGATGCAGGTGAAAAAGTTTTTGTTGAAACTGCTACCGCAACGGGTCCAAGAACATTAACTAATACATTTGTAATTCCAAGTGGTGTATTAACTGGCCAAACTACCATGCGTATTATTTGTGCTGAGGGATATTCAGGAACTACTTTAACAGAATGTTTGAGTTATGGTTTTGGTGAAACGGAAGATTATTTTATAAATATTGGCACCCCAGGTCCACCACAACCTCCTATTGCTAATTTCTATACGCAAGATACTGTATGGATCAACAGTCCTTATACATTGATCAATACTTCAAGTTTTCAAAGCCGTGTGTTTTGGGATATACCAGGAGAAAGTCCCTTACAACCTGGATATTACCGTCAAGCTGGATATATTGACACAGCAAAATATTATAATAACTTAACTTATACTTTTACCACAAGAGGTTTAAAATTAGTAAAATTATTAGCGGTAAATGATGCAAAAAGAGATTCATTACGCGATTCTATTTATAAATACATTTATGTAGATACTCCAACCCAAGCACCACGAGCTGAGTTTATTACCTTTAAACGAATAATGGGTATAACTGAAGAAGCACAATTTATTGATTTGTCGACCAATGGGCCAACTCAGTGGGATTGGACAATAGATCCACCTTGTATCAGTTGTATAACCGATCCAAGTAATGGGATAGCCAATTATTTTATCACAGGAACTGGCCAACCAGGACAAAACGTTGCAAGTCCAAGATTAGCGGCATTTGACCCCGGACAATTTAAAGTTTGTTTACGAGTTTGGAATTTACGAGGAAGCGATTCCATTTGTAAAAACCAATATATAAAAGTAGTAGAAGGAAATTATATGTGCTCTGGTTCGGGTGGATTTAGTAGCCAAAAATTAGAAGGATTTTTGTATGGAATCAGTGGTCCTTACCAAACTTATGCACGTAGCAGTTGGCCAAGTAATTGCCCAGGATTTACCATTAATCCTTGTGCCGATTCTATTACATTATTTGTAGAAAGAATAAAAATGTGGCCAACAGATAGTATTGAAATTTTCAATGGCCCAACTACATCATCACCAAGAATTGCAGCCATTGGAGCAAGTTCATCAGGACAAATTCCTTTAACAACAGCACAATCTATTATTAAAGGTGGAAGTTCAATGAGCTTCAGGTACAAACCAGGTACTGGTGCATTGCCATCAAATTACGATTCGGCATCATTTATTATCAGATGGTTTGCTAAACCTGCAAGTTATCCAAAACCAATTTCAAGAATTGATATTCCTGATACAATATATTCAAATCAATTGGTTTCATATAATAATAAATCAACTGGAATATTGATGAAATATAGTTGGGATACTGATGGAAATAGTTTATTTGATTCAACTACATCAAATCCAACACGTACTTTTTTAATTACAGTACCAACTTTAAAAAATATATGTTTGGTTACTTATAACTGTGTAGGTTCAGACACTTCTTGTAAACAAGTAGCATTTTTACCAGTAAATCGTCCACCAATTGCACGTTTTACAGCAGATAAATTTTTAGGATTTAACACTGATACATTTAACTTAATTGATCAATCAGCTAATGGAGTTGCATCTTGGAGATGGACATTTATACCAGCATCTGTTCAGTATTTAAATGGAACTTCACAAAGCAGTCAAAATCCGAAAGTACGATTAACAAGTCCAGTTCCTTATACCGTTCGTTTAACTTCTACCAATGCTTTTGGAGTAGATTCTATTACTAAAGTAGCATATATTAACGTAAGTGCATATCAAACTCCAGGAACGGGAACTACATTCTCAACTATTGCGGATGCAACCATGGGATTAAGAAGAATAAGAATGGCGGGAATTGACAGTACATTTACGAATACAACTTCACCTTCTTATCAATATATCAATTCAAGTTCTCAAATTGGTACCATGTATCGTGGTGGTAAATATGCAGTAATATTGGAAAGACCTAAAGATGGATCTCCATTAGATTACAAAGTATGGGTTGATAAAAACTACAATGCAAACTTTGAAACCAGTGAATTAATTTTAAATAAAATTAACAATGGAAACATGCAATTAGTTGATACAATTACTATTTCTCCAACTCAAGCTTATGGAAATACAAGAATGAGAGTTGGTTTAGATTTAGCAAATTCCACCCAATTTAATTCAGTATATTCAGTAATTGGAATGTTCAAAGATTTCAATGTTTCAATTAATAAAGATGAAGTAAAACCAACTATCCAATTAAACGGAACAGCAATTTTAAGAACTGAAATCAACAAATTGTTCAATGATCCAGGAGTTACAGCAATTGATAATATAGAAGGAAATATAAGTTCAAGAGTTCAAAAAATAACAACCGTTGATACAGCTAATATTGGTGTTTATAATGTTAAATATTTTGTAACAGATTATTCTGGAAATACTTCAGATACAGTTTATAGAACAGTAATAGTTGAATTAAATAGTACAGGACCTTCAATTACTTTAGTTGGTGGATCTACTTATAGAACAAATGTAAAGGAACATTTTACTGATCCTTGGGTAATAGCATTAGATAATAACGGAAATAATATTACTACAAATGTAATTAGAACAACCAATGTGAATACAGATATTGTTGGAACCTATTCGGCTAGATATTCAATTACTGATGCCTTTAATTTTACTAAAATAGTTGATAGAACAATTATTGTTCAAGATACAACAAGACCAGTATTAACACCTAAAGCAAGTCCTTATTTACATCAAGTGAATACTATTTTTGATGCAACTCAAGTGATTACTTGGAGCGATAATTACAATACAAAAGCACAAATGACGCCTACTTTTGCCACTTCTGTAAATCCAAATAATATTGGAACTTACTTTGTAGTTTATAATTTAAAAGACGAGTCGAACAATATTGCTAATCAATTAACACTTCAAGTAAGGGTAACAGATTTAATTATTCCAACAATAAATGTTGCTAACAATCCATTATATGTTGAAGTAAATCAAACATTTAGTGAAAATGATGTAACTGTTAGTGATAACTATTGGCCAACTTCAGCTTTATTTAGAAGCCAAACAGGAAATGTTAGAATAGATTCATTAGGTACCTATTATATTACTTATTCGGTAACTGATGGTTCTGGAAATGTAAATACATTTGTAAGAACAGTAATAGTAAGAGATACTAAAGCTCCTGTAATTAATTTAATAGGTGGTCAAACAATTAATTTGGTTCGTTGGTCAACTTTTGTAGATCCGGGTGTTCAAATAATTGATAATTACAATACTGATGCTCAAATTCGTAAAAACTTGACAGTAACAAGTAATTTACCTTTGAATGCCAATAGTCAATATTTTGGAAATGAAGAGGGATTATTTACTGTTCAATACAGGGTGAGAGATATTTCAAATAATATTTCTGCTGTGGTAACAAGAACTGTAAATGTAATTCCAAATGCTACCTCAATTGAAGACGCTATTAATGCAAATAATATATTATCTATTTATCCAAACCCAAATAATGGAATGGTAAAAATGAAAATGTATGAAAATACCTTAAATGATGTAACAGTTAAAGTATATAATGCAATTGGTGGATTGGCTAAAATTATTACTATTAAAAACAATGATTTAACTGAAAAACAAATTGATTTATCATCGTTTGCTGATGGTGTATATTTAATTCAAATAGAATCAGACGACAAAGTTTATACTTATAAAATAAGTGTAATTAAATAATCCTTTTTTTTATTAAAATAGAAAAAGATGCTTTCTTTATTGAAAGCATCTTTTTTTTTATATATTTGAATGAATGAAAGCAGTAATTGACTTAGGTTCAAATACATTTAATTTACTAATAGCTGATATAAAAAACAATCAGTTAAATGTTGCTGTAAATTTAGAATTTCCCGTAAAAATAGGTAAAGGAGGTTTGGTAAATAATTTCATTACAGAATCGGCTATGCAACGAGCCTTGACCGCACTTTCTCAGTTTAAAAGTTATATAGATCAATTTGAAATTGTTGAAATTAAAGCTTTGGCAACTTCTGCCATCAGAAATGCTTCCAATGGCAATGAATTAATTCATAAGGTTAAACAATTATTTGATATTGATATAGCTATTATAAATGGAATTGTAGAGGCTGAATATGTTTATTTAGGGGCAAATAATTCGTTTAAATTACCTAAGGATGAAGTTTTAGTGATGGATATTGGTGGTGGTAGCGTTGAATTTATTATTGGAAGAAATGAAAATATTTTATGGAAACAAAGTTTTGACATTGGAGCAGTTAGGCTTTTTGAAATGTTTAAACCTGAAAGTCCTTTATTGGCATCCGATATTTTAACAATCAAAAATTATATTTTTGATAAATTAAAACCACTAAAAATTGCACTTTCCAATTTTCCTTTACGAACTTTAATTGGAACTGCTGGCACTTTTGAAACTTTGGTTGATATTGTAATTAAAGATTTAAAAATTATACCAATTTCATTAAGTAAAAATGCATTTGAAATTTCAATGCATGAATTTGAAGTCTTTAAAGAAATGATGATTACCTCAACTCTAG
>CANGGG010000012.1 GCA_947453415.1 Bacteroidota bacterium
TCTATTCTAGAAATTGGTTTTGGATAACTTGCAGGAGTTGCTTTCCATCTAATAATAAACGATGCTGAATCGTAGTTTGATGGCAATGCACCAGTTCCTGGTTTGTATTTAAAGCTGATTGAACTTCCTCCTTTGATGGTTGATTGGGCAGTAGTTAAAGGAATTTGTCCTGATGAACTTGCGCCAATGGCAGTAATTCTTGGAGATGAAGTGGTTGGGCCATTGAATATTTCAATACTATCTGTTGGCCACATTTTTATTCTTTCTACATATAATGTAATGGAGTCGGCACAAGGTGCAATGGTAAATCCGGGACAATTACTTGGCCAGCTGCTACGCGCATAAGTTTGGTAAGGACCACTGATTCCGTATAAAAATCCTTCATCTTTTGTACTTACAAATCCGCCTGAACCAGAGCACATGTAATTTCCTTCTACTACTTTTATATAATCAGATTTACAAATAGAATCCATGCCTCGTAAATTCCATACACGCAAACAAACTTTAAATTGACCGGGGTCAAAAGCTGCTAGTCGTGGACTTGCTACGTTTTGTCCTGGTTGTCCTGTTCCTGTAATAAAATAATTGGCTATTCCATTACTTGGATCGGTGATACAACTGATACAAGGTGGATCAATTGTCCAATCCCATTGGGTGGGTCCATTGGTTGATAAATCTACAAATTGAGCTTCTTCTGTTATACCCATAATTCGCTTAAAGGTAATAAAATCGGCACGAGGTTTTTGACTTGGCGTGTCTACGTATATGTATTTATAAATAGAATCGCGTAATGAATCTCTTTTTAAATTATTTACAGCTAATAATTTTACAAGTTTTAACCCTGGAGAAGTAAATGTATAAGTAATATTATTAAAATATCTTGCAGTGTCAATATAACCAGCCTGACGATAATAGCCAGGTTGTAAAGGATTTTCGCCTGGGAAATCCCAGAAAACCCTGCTTTGGAAACTTGATGTATTGATTAAAGTTGCAGGACTATTGATCCAAACGGTATCGGGTGCATAAAAATTAGCAATGGGTGGCTGAGGTGGACCTACTGAAAAATTCCAACCAAATTCCAATGTAATATCTTGAGTTGGGCCAGAACATGTTGCAGTTCCTACACCTCCCCAATTTGGATTACCAGTATTAATACATGGTCTTAAAGTTCCAATTGATGTTGAATTATCACATGCACAAGTTCCAGCGGAAGGTTTTACACTAATTTCAATTCCTGAACCACAGGTACCCGATATTGTCCAAACATTACCACCGTCTGTCCATGAAACAGCAGCTGATGACACAACACTTGTTCGCATGTAATCTGCCATTGCTTGCACTGATACTGCTGTAGAACAAACAAAAGTAGTGGTACCATTTGTTAACCTACAAATGGTATAATCTGTTCTTGTTAAAGTAGCTCTCCATATATTGAAATCAATACATTGTGCGGATGCATCTGAAGCACTTACATATGTTCTAGTAAAAGAACTATAAGCATACTGAGCCTTGCTGTTAATATAAAACAAGGACAAAACCAATAATAATAATATTGGCTTAAAAAGATAATTTGTAAATTTAGTTTTCATTATTTATTTAGTTTAATTATTTATTTTTATAGAAAGCAATACGTTTTTCTTTTTTAATTGGTTGGTAAATAAAATAAAATAAATCATAATTTCAAGTAATTTTTTATTTGTACATTATTTTTTTATAAAAAGTGAGCATTGAAAGCAGTTTTGTCCTGTTAAAATAGTACAATTATAAATAATCGAATTTGTAAAAATTTATATAGATTATAAAGGTTTTTGAATATTGTTGTCAAACATAGAAAAGTAAAAAAAGGTATTTAGAAAAGAGTATTAAACATTAGTAAGAGTAATTTATTAGTCTAAATTTTTATAAAAATAATTTATAAAAGTTTGTAAGTAAAATATATCAATTACAACTGTTTAAGAGGAGTTAAATTTTATTTTTCTTCCGTTGGCTAAAGCCAACGGCAATGGATTTTGTTTCAGAACAAGCGCAACTATTGCCGTTTGGCTTTAGCCAACGGATATGAATGCAATGGTTTTTTGCAGAATTATTGTGATTTTATTCAACTCCTTCAGAGTTGTAAATTTAACAGTTTCATATACCCTGCATTTCATGCAGAGTTATTCAAATTAAACTCCTTCGGAGTTTTTTTGAAATATAATTTAGTTCAATTGTTTTCATGTACAATTCTGTGCCAATAGCTATCGCTTAGGTGTCAAATTAAGAAACAACAAATTAAAAACTCCGAAGGAGTTTAATGTTAATAGCCACCAGTGAAACTGGTGGTGTAATACAAGTTATTCATAAACAACTCTGAAGGAGTTGAATATTTTTTTTCTTCCGTTGGCTAAAGCCAACGGCAATGGATTTTGTTTCAGAACAAGCGCAACTATTGCCGTTTGGCTTTAGCCAACGGATATGAATGCAATGGATTTTGTTGCAGAATTTTTGGATACTTTATCGTTGACTTTAGCTAGCGGAACTGAGGAACAATAACCTATTTACTATAAACAGAAATAATATTTTTAGTAAATAAAATAACATTTTCCTTGTTAATATAAGTCCAAAATGGTTTTTGGAAATCAGGAAAGGTATATACGATATTTCTAATTCCCATTTTTAAATCAATGCTATTTATTTGACTTTGATTGGTTTCAAAAATTTGATTATTTCCAAATTGAAAATTTTGTGAATTTTTAAATTTCACAGTTTTAATATAAGCAGTAAATACATCAAAAAGCAAGCAGATGCTATCATTGCAAAGCATAATTTGGTTGGTATTATCTGATAAAAGGTTAGGGATAAAATCGGTTTGTGTAAATTGTTTTATGTTGCCACTACTCTGACTTAAAATGCCATCTTTTGAAATTTTTTTCAATTGTAAATCACCCAAATCAAATACCCAAATTCCATTGTCAAAACTCCTAGCTATGGCAGCTGCTTGGGTAATATTTAGTTTTGTTAAATCTAATTCACCTCGGTATGCAAGGTTATTATCTAATAAAAGCACCCTATTTATTTCTTTATAAAACACATAAATCTCCATTGGATTACTCACATCTAAGCTGCTAATATTTCCATTATAATTATAGTTTAAAGTAGCCAAAACTTTTCCTGAATAATTATACTTATACAATTGATTGGTAGGCGAAACAATGTATAAATTCCCCATATCATCGGCTTGAACAAACTTAGCATTAACCGAAAATTCTGAAACTAATTTTGAGCTATCGAGTACGGTTTGTGCGATGCAATAAGAGGAAATAAAGATGAATGATAAAGTATGAAGTATGAATAGAAATTTTGGATTTTGGATTTTGAATTTTAGATGTTGAATTGTAACTTCATTGCGAGCAAAGCGTGGCAATCTCAAAAAAAATAATTGTAGGGATTGCTTCGTGCCTCGCAATGACGAATCATTTCGAATTTCATTTACATTTCGCAATTCGTATTCCGCATTCCGCACTTCATTTACACTTCGCACTTCGTACTCCGCACTTCGCATTTTGAAAATAACGTCATTGAGAGCAAAGCGTGGCAATCTCAAAAAAAATAATTGTGGTGATTGCTTCGTGCCTCGCAATAACGAATCACTTTGAATTTCATTTAAATTCCGCACTTCGTACTCCGCACTTCGCACTTCGTACACATTTACATTTCGCACTTCGTACTTCGCATTCCGCATTTCGTTATAGCTATTTTTGATAAACATAGTTAGCCGTTTCATCAGTATAACTTTTAAGTTCAGCGCCATTTTCATCTATTGAAAAATAGGTATTGTATTCCATCCAATCGCCTAAATTAACATAATTACTTTTTTCATTTAATTCATAAATCATGGGTAAATGACGGTGTCCAAACACAAATAAATCAATGTGTTCGAGTGCTAAAATATTTCGAGCATGAATAATTAAATGTTCTTCTTCATGGTAAAAAGCATGGTTATCGCTGTAGGTTTTTTCTTTGCTTTTATGGCTAAACCAATTGGCTATGCCAATACCAATATTTGGATGAAAAAAAGCAAACATTCGTTGGAATAAATAATTACGATAAACAGCTAAAATAAATTTGAAAACTATTTGCTTTGGCCCTAATCCATCACCATGACCAATGTATAGTTTTTTGCCTGCTATGGTTTTAATAATTGGTTTAGAATAAACCTTACAACCAATTTCGTTTTCTAAATAACCAAATTGCCATAAATCGTGGTTTCCATGAAAAACGTGAACAGGAATTCCCTCATCAACAAATTCTGCAAGTTTGGCCAATAAGCGTACAAAACCTTTGGGAACAACGGTTTTATATTCAAACCAAAAATCGAAAATATCGCCAACAATATACAGTTCATGGCAATTGTTTTTGATAGCATTTAAAAAAGAAATGATTCGTTTTTCTCTAATTAAACTTTCCTCCAAATTAGGAATGCCCAAATGGAAATCAGAAATAAAATAGGTTTTCTTTTGCACTTGTTTAGTCTTTTGTAGTATCGTCAACTATAAACACAAATATTTCAGTTGGTCCGTGAGCCCCAATAACTAAAGTACCTTCAATATCAGCAGTTCTGCTTGGTCCAGTAATAAAACTAAGTAATGAAGGTCCATTTTTTCCATACCTGTTTTTTACTAAAAGCATACCGTCTTTGGTTTCCATAACCAATTGTGATTTTTTAGCATACACAATATGAACTGGTGGCCAAATGGTAAGCGTTCTGCTATTAGCTGATGAACTCACTAAAACGGTTCCTGTTCTGGCAATTAATGCTTCGCAAGAAGTAATAGCAGCCTGAATTTTTTCAAGTTGTTCGTTTTTATGGTTAAATATAATGCCCGTATCTTTGAGCATATCTTGCAAATGATGTTCCCAACAAAAAAAATGTTTCCATTTTCTTTGTTCTAAGAGCGTAATAAGTTTGTCTAAAAAATCGAATTGATTGCTACAATAAATAAATTCACCATTTACATTGGTAAATTGCTCCGCAAAAATCTCTATTAAGCTTAAATCACTGCTAGGTTGCACGTAAATATTAGAGTCTAAATCAATATTTGTAAATTGATTTTTACTTTTAAAAGTAAGCGCTTGGCGTACTTTTTTTAATATTTTTTCTTTAGCCGTTATTAGTTGCTCCACTAAGCGCAATGTAATAATTAATTATAATACAAAACAAGAAGTAAATTTTATTTTGTATGTTGAGTTTTGAAAAATGGAATAATATGTTCCATTTCGACAAGCTCAATTCCGTAGAAAATTAGAAATTCGAAGCACGAAATAATGCTAACTATTCAATAAATTATTTTTTTGTAGATTCTGTGAATTTTTTGCACCATTTCGTTAGTTAACTAACCGCACAAGCTCAATGAACGAGTAATTTAACATTCAACATTCAAAACTCAAAATCTTATTTCCAGGCTTTTACAATTAAACCAGTTCCCGTTTTGTGGGTAGCATTGGTATCAAAATAATTTAAAATATAGCTAATAGGGAAAGTAATTATATAATAAAAAGGTAAAATCAGGAAGAATATTTTGCTAGCATTTAGCATTTGCATTGGATATTTCATGCTTAGTTTCCAAGCAATTTTTCCTGGATTTCCATAACTGTATAAAATTTCCATTTTCTCAAAACCAGCAGTTTTTAGTTTTTCTGCCATTTCAGCTACTGGATATCCATCGCGAACATGTTCGCCAATAAAACTTTCACCCGTTTCTTCGTGCACATCGCTTCCACCTTGGTCGCTAGGAGTGGAAATGAGTAACATAGCGCCAGGTTTTAATGCTTGATGGTAATTAGTAAACACATCTACATCTTCTAAAATATGTTCCATTACATCTACACAAAGAATTAAATCGTATTTGTTAGTGGCAAATGGTTTTGTTAAATCGGCAAACTGAAATTTGGCATTATTTAAACCAACTTTACCAAAAAACTCATTGCAATCAGCAATTTGTTTTTCCATTACATCTAATGAATCAATGGTGTAATGATTTTTATGTTTGGCTAAAAAGTAACTGTATTGTCCAAAACCCGAACCAGCATCGCAAATCAATGCTTTTGGATTATTATTAATCCAAGTTTTTAGTTCACGGTGAATGTGCCATGAACGCAGTAACAATAAATCTAAAAGGCTGTAAAATATTTTACGTAAAATGGTGAATTTGTTAAATACAATTCCTAGGTCTTTTTTAATTGGATCGTAATTCATGAATACTTATTATGCTATGTAATTATAATTTATAAAATTTATTTTCCTTTATTTTCGTCTTCTTCTTTTACTTTTTTCATCACTTCTTCCATATGAAAAACGTAATCTAAACTTTCATCTACCAAAAAAGTAAGTTCAGGAACTATGCGTGCTTGATTCTTTATTTTTATGGCCAATTTATGTCTTATTTCTTTGTTATGAACGTTTATTAATTTCAATAATTCCAATTTATTGGTGGCATTTAAAAAGCTTAAAAACACTTTTGCAAAACCTAAATCAGGCGAAATTTCTACCTTGCTTATGGTAATAAATGCATTGTTAAAAGTGTTTCCTTCTCTTAAAAATATATCAGACAAATGTTGTTGAATGATGCCTGCAAACTTTTCCTGACGAATACTCATTTTATTTTTTAATAGCCGCAAATATAAGCGGGCAAATGTAAAATAGCTATTTATGTAGTAAGTTTTTAGAAAAAGGCTTGCTCTTTATTCATTTTACTAAAGTTTTCTTACCAACATTAACCCATCGCGAATCGGTAATAAAATATTTTCAACTCTATTGTCTTTAGTAATTTTCATATTGAGTTCATGTAAAATTTTGGTGTCTCTGTTTTTTTCAATGGCAGTATTGTCCAAAACTTTTCCGCTCCAAAGTACATTGTCTAATAATATAAAAGCCCCAGCAGGAATTATTTCCATGACCAATTCGTAATATTTTTCGTAATTTGGTTTGTCCGCATCTATAAAAACTAAATCGAAAGATTGTTTTAGCGTTCTAATTATTTGGTAAGCATCACCTATTATAGGTAATATTTTTTCAGTATTACCAGATTGAACAATATAATCATTCACCAATTCTTCATTTTCAGGATTTACATCTATGGTAAAAAGTTTTCCATCATTTTGCAATCCTTCGGCTAAGCAAATGGCCGAATATCCGGTGTAGGTTCCTATTTCTAATATGTATTTAGGTTTTATCATGTGGCTTATCATGCTTAAAAACCTGCCCTGAAAATGTCCGCTAATCATTCTTGGTTGTAAAATATTGGCATTTGTATGTCTATCCAAACTTTTCAAAACTTCATTTTCAGAAGTTGAAAAAGTGTTACAATAGTGTTGTAAATTTTCAGGAACTATGTTAAAACTCATGAGACAAAAGTAATATTTACTAAAAATTTATCATTAAATTTAATTTTAAAATAATGTCATTTCGAAAAAAAGCCATGAAAATCCAACAATTGTCATGTTCACTTTTGATGCTGCTCAGAATTATAAAATTTAGTGTCAAAAAACTGTCATAAGCAAAGTATTTGATTTGCATCATGCTATATATCTCTCAAGTGTATCGACTTTCGCAGTCTTAAAATTAATAAACAAAATACCACAATGAAGAAAAACTTATTTACAATTTTATTTTTAGCAAGTATTGCTTCAAAATTATTTGCTCAAAGCATCACCACCACTGATTCACTTAGTATGACCATAGGAACAG
Source organism: Bacteroidota bacterium (assembly GCA_947453415.1). Classification (GTDB taxonomy): domain Bacteria; phylum Bacteroidota; class Bacteroidia; order UKL13-3; family UKL13-3; genus JAAFJM01. The sequence goes on from CANGGG010000012.1 coordinate 7,727, forward strand.
CTGTAGATGTATACTACAATTTACAAACAGGAAAAAAAGATACTGTTAATAATAGAAATTGGCATTTAGCCTTTGCCGTTAGGAACGCACAACCACCCACCAAAACGATGCAAGCTGCTACCGTTTTAATTAATGAAGGCAGAGGCGTTTCGTTATTTGAAACCAACAAAACTTTAGCTGATTGGAACACCTTTGATACCACAGGTTGGAATACATGGAAGCCAGCTTATAACAGCGATTCAAGTTGGGATGTTGGTGCATTTAACAAAAACAGAGACACCGCTCAATCATTTGATTACGGTTGGGGAATGTATAATATGACATCTCGCAATGTAAGTGGTTCTAAAATATATTTAATAGCAGTAGATAACGCGCAAAATCCATTTGGAACGCCAACTAATTTCAGAAAAATTTGTATTCAAAAAATAGTTTATGATACGCAATGGGTTTTTACCATCAGTAAATTAGACGGAACTGATAGCAACACTGTTACCATTAATAAAAAAGATTTCGCTGGTAAATTATTTGCGTATTATAATATGAATTCCAATATTGTAATTGATAGAGAACCAATTCCTGCTAACCAATGGAATTTATTATTTACACGTTACAAAGCATTAGTAACTCTTGGACCTACTACTATTATGTATCCAGTTATGGGTGTTTTACAAAACATGAACACAAAGGCATATAAATTAACTGGGTCATCTGCATTTACTGCAAACTACGATACCATGAAATTTATTCCTAAAATTAGAACGATAGATTGGGATTGGAAAGTAATTACTACATCTCCTGGCGAATGGCCAATAGTAGATACAACCGTGTTTTTCACTAAAAATGCGAACCAAATAAACAAAATTAAATTTACAAGATATTATGCTGCTAGCGATAGACAAGTGATAGTATTTAATAAAACTAAATATGATGCATTGGCTGTAAATGAAGCCATAAAAAACAAATTACAAGTGAGCGTTTATCCAAATCCAGCTAATGAAAATTTGTTTGTAGCATTAGATTCAAAAACTAAAATTGCACAAATAACAATTAGTGATTTAAGTGGTAAAACAATTATAAATACCAATTTATTAAATCAAAATAACATTGACATCAGTGGTTTAAAAGTGGGAATGTATATGCTTACCGTTTCTACCGAAAATGGCAGCGAAACAGTGAAGTTTATTAAACAATAATTTTATTATTCAAAAAAATTGAACACTTTCCAACACATTTTTATTAAAGGCATCAACAAGGTATTTTTTACCTTGTTGATGTTTGGATGTGTTTGTTTGGTAAATGCACAAACCGCCATTGACACTGTAAAAAGCAGAGGTTTAAATGAAATAATTGTTACTGGTCAAATTGGAGAAACAACGCAAAAGAATTCAGTTTTAAAAGTAAAAGTGATTGATATAAAACGCATCAATTTACAAGGAGCATATAACTTACCATCGCTTTTAGCTAATGAGTTAAATGTAAGAATAAATTATGACCCAATGCTTGGAAATAGCATTAGTTTACAAGGAATTTCAGGTCAAAACATTAAAGTGATGATTGATGGAGTTCCAGTGATAGGACGTGAAGGTGGAAGTGTTGATTTATCGCAAATAAACCTTTCGAGTGTGGAAAGGATAGAAATGATAGAAGGACCAATGGGTGTGAATTTTGGTTCCGATGCAATGGGCGGAGTCATTAATATTATTACAAAAAAATCGGTAAAAAATCATTCAAGAATGAGTGCTGGTTCTTATGCTGAAAGTATTGGTCAATATAATTTTGATATACAAGCAAGCACAGGATTTAAAAAGTTTGGTATTCAAGCTAATTTTCAAAGAAATTTTTTCCAAGGATTCTCCACTGATGAATCATCAAGAGCTAAAACTTGGAAGCCAAGAACACAATATTTAGCCGATTTAAATTTTTCGTACTTCCTGAAAAATGGAACATTAAGATTTAACAACAGTTTTTTTGATGAAAAAACTACAGATAAAGGTGTATCAACCATCAACTCATTTGAAGGTACTGCTACTGATCAATATTATTTAACAAGAAGAATTGGTTCTAGTTTATTTTACGATAAAAAACTTAACAACAAATGGAGTTTAAACATAATTGCAACTTATCAAAATTACAGAAGAATTCGCAGGTCGGTATTTATTGACCTTACTACTTTAGATGAACATTTGGTAAATGATGCCGATGTTCAAGATACCAATTACTTTAATTTATATATGAGCAGAGGAATTTTAACCAATAGAACTGCACATAAAAAATTAAATTATCAGTTGGGTTATGAAGTAAATATAGATGAAGTTACAGGTTCTAAAATTCAAAATGGATATGCTTCCATTGGTGATTATGGATTGTTTGGTAGTGCTGAATTGAAAGTAAATAAACAGTTAGTAGTTAGGCCTGCCGTTCGATATATATACAATACTCAATTTGCCGCACCTATTATTCCATCGTTAAATATAAAATTTGATTTGAATACCAATTGGGCCATGAGGGCTTCGTATGCCAGAGGATTTAGAGCCCCATCGTTAAAGGAATTGCATTTAGCTTTTGTAGATCCAAATCATAATTTACATGGAAATGAAAATTTAAAAGCTGAAACAGGGCATAATTTCCAATTGGCTTTTACCCGAATTGCTAAAATTTATAAAAACTATACATTAACCATTGAACCCATGTTATTTTACAATAAAATAAATAACATGATTGATTTGGTAAGGTTAAATGCTAATACTGTTGCTGCGCAATATAATAACATTACTAATTTTGAAAATGCAGGTTTTAATTTAAACACATCTGTGGCAAGTAATACTGTTACTATGCAAATTGGTTATGCATATAGTGCAAAGCAAAATTCAATTATGGCGCAAGTAAATACAAATACTTACTTTTATACCAACGAATTTAGAGCCAATACAAGTTATACTTTTACCAAAACTGAAACGAGCATAAGTTTGTTTTATAAATACAATGGTGCTTTGCAAAATTACCAATACAATTTGGGCGATAATACCATTATACTTGGTAATATTGCCGCTTTTAGTTTGCTTGATTTTACTGTAAATAAATATTTTTTAAAGCGTAAAGTAAATGTAACATTTGGTTCAAAAAACATTTTAAATACAACCAATGTGCAAGCTAATTTAGTAACTGGTCCTCATGGAAGTGCTGGAAATAGTGCTTTAATTGCCATGGGCAGAACTTATTTTGCAACACTTAAAATCAATTTAGATTTTATTTATTCAGATAAAAATTCAACAAATAATAAAGAAAAAGCCGTTTCTAAATAGATACAAGTTTTAATATATAATAACGTGATAAAATATAAATATATAATACTAATAATTTTTGCTTCATTGCTTACGCTCACATCATGCGAAAAAGCAGAAGTTCCAATTAAATTGCCTCCGCGTGGCAATACTTCATTTGTATCAATTACGCTTGGAAAAGAATTTGAAAAGCAAGCTTTTTATAATTTAAAAGATAGCCAAATAACTTTGGTTGATAATAATTGTTGGGATTTAGCTTTTGAAGCAGCGCCATTTGGAACTAAAATTACTTTAAATGGTGGTAAGGATATGTATGCTGCTAGAACCAATAGTAAAACTTTTTTCAAAACCGATAAACCAGATACCTTTAACTATAAATGGGATGCACCTTGTGGTTGTTTTGATTCATTAGCTATTATGTCCAATAGTAGTTTTGTTTATATCATTGACAGGGGTTACTTATATACCACAGACAGGTATTTTCAAATTAAACTTTTAAGTATTTATAATACTCAATATTATTTTGAATACGCTAGCTTAACTAATCCAAGTATAATAACTCAAAAGTTAGTAGATAAAAATCCCAAAAAGATCAATGTGTATTTTAGCTTTTCAACGCCATATACAAACTTAGACTTTGAACCAAATAAAGAAGATTGGGATTTTTGTTTTTTAAAATACAGATATGTTTTTTATGAAACTACCCCAATTACAAAATATGTGGTGAAGGGAATTTTTATAAATACATCAAAAATAGTAGTAGCAGTTGATAGTAATCAAAAATTTGAAGCAATAACTCCAACTTATGCAAATGAAAAGTGTAAATATTCTAGTGAAAGGGATGCAATGGGATATGATTGGAAAGTTTATAATTTTACAACGGGCCAGTATAACGCTAGAACATACGTAAATTACATGATTAAGGATAAACACGAAGATTTTACTTACAAACTACATTTCCTCGATTTTAATGACAATGGTATAAAAGGTACTCCTAAGTTTGAATACGTTTTATTGAAATAATACTTCTTATTCTATTGGCAAACGCTAACGTTTCTAATTCTTTACCAATTGCCTGTTGCCTCCCGATGCATCGGGAGCAAATTGCAAATTCTCTTAATAATTATCAATAGCATTCCTCACATTTCCGTGCTTTTTAAGCAATTGTTTTGCTTTAGCCTCAGTAATATTTAGTTCATCCATGATCATTTTTTTGCCACGGTCTATTAACTTATGATTGCTTAACTGCATATCCACCATTTTATTGCCTTTAACTTTTCCTAATTTTATCATAACACTTGTGCTAATCAAATTCAAAACTAGTTTTTGTGCGGTTCCAGCTTTCATTCTTGTACTTCCCGTAACAAACTCTGGCCCAACAATTACTTCTATGGGAAATTGAGCCTCAGAAGCTATTGAACTATTTTTATTACAAACTATACAAGCAGTTTTATTGCCATTTTTATTAGCTTTTTGCAATGCCCCCAATACATAAGGAGTAGAACCGCTTGCGGCTATTCCAATAATAAAATCGTTTGGCGTAACTTGATAATTTTCTAAATCTTTCCAACCTTGTTTGGTATCGTCTTCGGCAAATTCTACCGCTTTTCTAATGGCTTGGTCGCCACCTGCAATAATGCCAATTACCAAACCCTGAGGAACTCCAAAAGTAGGCGGGCATTCACTTGCATCTACTATACCTAAGCGGCCACTAGTGCCCGCACCTAAGTAAAATAACCTGCCACCTTTTTGCATTTGAACATGTGCTTCGTTGATTACTTTTTTTATTTTTGGCAATACTTTCTTTATTGCTAACGGAACAGTTTGGTCTTGTTCGTTCATACTTTTTAGTAATTCGTCAGTGCTCATTTTTTCTAGGTTATTATAAAGCGAGCTTTGTTCTGTAGTTCTTGAATTTTTTATGGCCATAATTTGTAAAATAAATACTTTTATAGGTTTAATAGCTAATAATACTGCAAAAGCAGCTTATCACTTTTGTCTTTATAAATCTTTTTTAAAACAATTTATCTATACAAATGCTATTATATTTGCGCAGCAATTTAAAAAAATAATACATGAATAACAGTTTTCAAAAATGGCAACCATTTATTTACGGAACATTAATAGCTTTAGGAATTGGAATTGGATTCATTCTCAGACCATCAGGTGCGGCAAAAATGATTGGTTCGCAAAACAAATTCAATGAATTATTAGGAATTATTCAAAGCGAATATGTTGACACCGTAAATTTAGAGGAAATTGAAACTGAAACTTTCAATGAATTATTGAATAAACTAGATCCACATTCAGTATATATTCCTGCCAAAGATTTACAGGCAGCAAACGAACCCTTAGACGGGAATTTTGAGGGAATAGGAGTGGAGTTTAATATAGTAAACGATACCATTATGGTGGTGTCGGCTATTAGTGGCGGTCCTTCGGCCGATTTAGGAATTCAAAGTGGCGATAGAATAATAAAAGCCGATACAACGAATTTGGCAGGTGTAAAAATTACCAATGAACAAGTAGTAAAAAACCTGAGGGGAAAAAAAGGTAGCAGTGTTTTGCTTACCATTTACAGGCCAAGTAATAAACAAAAAATTGAATATAATATTACCCGAAATACCATTCCTATTTATAGCATCGATGCTAGTTTTATGTTAGATAATAAAACTGGTTATTTAAAAATAAGCAGATTTGGAGCTACTACACACCAAGAGTTTTTAGATGCCATTGCAAAGCTAAAAAAAGAAAATATGCAAAGTTTGGTTTTAGATTTAAGAGGCAATCCTGGTGGTTATTTAAAAGCTGCGAATGACATTGTAGATGAATTACTAAGCGATGGAAAGCTAATAGTTTATACGCAAGGACGTGCCAAACCAAAGCAAACTTATTTAACTGAAAAAGAAGGAATTTTTGAAGAAGGAAAGTTAGCAGTATTAATTGATGAAGGCTCTGCTAGTGCCAGCGAAATAGTAAGTGGCGCTATTCAGGATTGGGATCGTGGATTAATTATAGGCCGTAGAAGTTTTGGTAAAGGATTAGTGCAAGAACCTTTTGAATTAAGTGATGGCAGTGCCATTAGGTTAACTATAGCTAGGTATTATACACCTAGTGGACGCTGTATTCAAAAAAAATACAGCGATGGTTACGATAAATATGAAGAAGATTTATTGAACAGATTTGAAAATGGTGAGTTAGAAAACGAACTAAAAAACACCATTAACGATACTACAAAATATTATACTAAAATAAAAAACAGAGTGGTTTATAGTGGTGGTGGTATATCGCCCGACTATAAAGTAACCATTGATACTTCATTCAACACAAGGTTTTTAACGCATGTGGCCGCTTCGGGCTTGTTAAATAAAGTAGCTTACCAATATGTAGATGCCAATAGAAACAATTTGAACAATTATAAATCAGTTGAAAACTTTATTACCAAGTTTGAAGTGAGTAATGAATTAATAAACCAGTTAATTACAATGGCACAAAACGATAAAATTACTCAACCTACTGAGGCAGACATGGCACGTTCTGGTGCATTTATAAAGCAACAGTTAAAAGCCCTTATTGCTCGCCAAATATGGCGAGATGGTGGTTATTTTAAAGTAATTAGTATGAAAGATAAAACCATTCAAAAAGCTATTTTGGAATTAGGTAAATAATTATAATTATCCACAGTTTAATAAACAAAAAAGCATCTACATGGATGCTTTTTTTTATACCAATGATGTTATTTTTTATTAAATTTCCATGTTAATATTAACCAAGCCAAAGCACACCCAATGGTATTAGCGAGCATGTCTAAATAATCGAAACTACGATTTGCAAACACAGTGGCCTGAAGTATTTCAATAATAATTCCAAACCCTGTTCCGATTAAAAATGCTGAAAAAATTAATTTGAAACTGTTTTTATCATCATCAAGTTTTTTGGTAGCTATGGCAATTAAAAACGTTTCTGTTCCAAATAATAGCATATGAGCTAATTTATCAATTCCAATTAAGTTTGTAAACGAAAATTGAGGAATATTATTTCCGTTAGTTCCGCATAAAAAAGTGGCTAATATTGCCCATAAATAGGCGTATTTGTATATTTTAAGATGCTGAAATACCATGGCTTCAAATGTATTTGTTTAAATAAATAACTTAACAATTTATTTATTTAAAAATGAAATAATAAATGCAAGTTTGCAAAACCTTTATATTATAATGAGTAAACGTAAACTTAAATTAGCAGTGTTGTCCGATATTCACTTAGGAACGTATGGTTGTCAGGCTAAAGCTGTAAATAAATATTTAAAATCAATAGAACCAGAAATATTGGTTTTAAATGGCGATATTATAGATATATGGCAATTTAGCAAGCATTATTGGCCCAAAAGCCACATGAAAGTGGTTCAACGAATTTTTAAAATGTTGGGCAACGGAACTAAAATTTATTACTTAACAGGTAACCACGATGAAATGCTGCGAAAATTTACCGATTTTAACTTAGGGAATTTAGAAGTATTAAATAAATTGGTATTAGAGTTAGATGGCAAAAAAGCATGGTTTTTTCATGGCGATGTTTTTGATATAACCATGAAACATAGCAAATGGTTGGCTAAATTAGGTGCCGTTGGATACGATTTTTTGATCATATTAAATAGCATTGCTAATTTTATTTCCGAAAAAATACTGAGAAGAGGAAGGTTGTCATTTTCACAAAAAGTAAAACAAGGTTTTAAAAGTGCCATTAAGTTTATTGATGATTTTGAGGAAACAGCCGTTCAAGTAGCCATTGAAAAGAAATACGATTATGTAGTTTGCGGTCATATTCACCACCCAATTATTAAACATTTTCCCACCAATTATGGAACTATTACCTATTTAAACAGTGGCGATTGGGTAGAAAACCTAACGGCTTTAGAATATAATAATGGCAATTGGAGTTTATACCATCATATAGTGGAGCCAGAAACAGAACAAGAATTATTAGAACAAAAAGAGGAAGAATTAACAGAAAACGCTATGCTAAACATGGATGAGCTGTTAAAAAATATAGTAAAATAATTTCACACCTGTCAGACGATTAGTTGGCTTAAGCAAAGCCAAGGCGTCAGACGGTTTAATAAATTTTTTTAACAACCGCAGCCTTTTAATTTTTTTACTGTTCCGTCTTTATAAATAATTTCACTGGCTTTTACTTTTTCATTGTATAAAATAGTAAATTTTAAATCACCGTTTTTCCAACGTTCCTTTTTAGTTAATTTACCATTGTTGGCATAATAAAACCAAGTACCAATTTTAGCGTTATTTATTTTCTTTCCTTTCATTTTTATTATACCATTTGTATAATAATCTTTTACTTTTTGCGTTTGTTTTTGGGCAATTGTAATTTCAAAACAGCACAATAAAAAGGTTAAAAGAATAAATTGTTTGATTGTTAGGTACATATATTATATTATTTACACTGCAAAATTAAAAACATTTTATATTTTAGCACCCTTATTTTAAAAAGATTTAGTGATAGCACATATTCAAGGAAAAATTAGCGAAAAAACGCCAGCATATATCGTGATAGATTGCAATGGGGTAGGATATGGAATTCAAATTTCGTTAAATACTTTTGAGCAAATTAGTACTTTAAGCGAAGTAAAACTATTAACCCACTTAAGTATTAAAGAAGATTCGCATACACTTTATGGTTTTGCAGACGATGAGGAAAAACAACTTTTTCTTCAATTAATATCAGTAAGTGGTGTGGGAACAAATACTGCCCGAATGATATTGTCATCGTTAAAACCAGCCGAGGTAAAACATGCTATAGGAAGCGGAAATTGGACTTTGTTAAAATCAATAAAAGGAATTGGGCCAAAAACAGCCCAAAGATTAGTCATTGATTTACAAGATAAAATTAAGTTAATCAATCTAAATGAACCTCAAAACACCACAAGCGGTGTTAGGAATACCATGATAGAGCAAGCATTATCGGCTTTAATATCCTTAGGGTTTTCTAAAAATGAAGCTGAAAAAGTATTGATAAAAATAAGACAATCTAATCCAGAGTTTACCGTTGAACAATTGGTAAAACAATCGTTAAAACAATTATAGTTTGCATCTAAAATATTGGTTTTAACAACAAATTTCCATATAATTTCACATAAACAATAAAAAAAACAGACAAAAGCCTATTCTTAAAAAAATACATTGATAATTAAAAGAAAACAACCGTTTATATTTCAATTAAGTATAGTTACTATTTTAAGTAGCATGGCCTTGGCATTGGTTTCGACCAATGATGTTAGAGCTATGCGCCTTCATAAAAGCTTTTATACGTCTCCGCCCGATAGTACAAAAAGGAAAGATACAATTATTAAAATGCCATTTCCTATTAAGGATAAAAAACCTTGGGAAACATCGGGAAGTAAAAATCCTTTCGATTTAAATGATCCACCAAATATTAAAACCAAATATGAACTGGATGCTGAAAAAAACCAATACAATGTTTCGTCAAAAATAGGAAGTTATAACACAAAACTACCCGCAAGCGAAGGATTTAAAGAACGAATGGCTAATGAAAATAAAGTAGCTAATAAAAAATACTTTAACCAAAGAAGTCAAGCAAATAATTTTGCCAAAGGCAGTAATTTAATTCCCCCAATTATAGTTCCAAGTAAAATATTTGATAAAATATTTGGTAGTTCTATCATTGACATTAGACCTAGAGGAAATGCTGAACTTATATTCTCATATAATGGAAACGAAGTTCGTAATCCTGCATTTTCATTGCGTCAGCAAAGTACTTCACAATTTGATTTTAAGCAAAAAATACAGTTAAATGTAGCGGGTTCGGTTGGCGATAAGGTTAAAGTAAATATGAATTACGATACCGAAGCTACTTTTGAATTTGAAAATCAAATGAAGTTAGATTATGCGGGCAAGGAAGATGATATTATAAAAAAAATAGAATTAGGAAACGTAAGTTTACCGTTAAACTCTACGCTAATTCAAGGAAGTCAGAGTTTGTTTGGTGTAAAAGCCACCATGCAGTTTGGCAGATTAACAGCTACAACTGTTGTATCACAACAAAGAGGAAAAAGTTCAGAAACAACTTTACAAGGAGGTGCTACTAGTACCAAGTTTGAAATTCAGTCAAGTGCATACGACATGAATCGTCACTTTTTTTTAGCACAACATTTTTATCAAAGTTTTGACAATGCTGTAGGAAGATTACCAATTATTAATAGCAATGTAAATATTACACGTATAGAAGTTTGGGTTACTAATAGAACCAATGCTTTTGATAATACCAGAAACATATTGGCTTTAGCCGATTTAGGAGAGGCAAGCCAAAGAATTAATAAATATTGGAGTGTAAATACAAGTCCTTTTGATACTGTATTAGGTAATCAGGTGAATGGATTATGGGGTTATTTAAAAGGAAGAGGAAATGTGGCTACTACTACAGGTGCTATTACTTATCCTTCTGTTTCAGGTAATTTAAGCCAAGAAAAAAATGTATTGAATCAATTAAAATTTGATGAGTCAGTAACTGGTTTAAAGGCACAGAGTCAGTACATGTTTGTGGGCCAGTCTAGGCTATTAAATCCAACTGAATACACTTATAATGCTCGTTTAGGCTTTATTTCATTGAACCAAGCCTTAAACAATGACGATGTATTAATGGTGGCTTATTCTGGTAATGTTGGTGGCGTTGATTTTCAAATTGGAGAATTTAGTTCCGATAAAGCACCAGATGCGGTCAATCCAAATGTGTTGTTTTTAAAAATGTTAAAAGGGCCATCGCAACGACCAGATTTACCCACTTGGAAGTTAATGATGAAGAATGTATATTCACTTAATTCATTTGGAATTCAACCAACAAATTTTAAATTAAATGTAATTTATGCCGATGATCCGTCAGGAGCCGATTTAAACTATTTGCCAGTTAAAAATGAACCCTTGATTAATAACCAAGCATTGCTAAATGTATTTAATTTAGACAATATGAACTTGCAGCAAGAGCGAGTTCAAGATGGAGTTTTTGATTATGTAGAAGGCATCACTGTGATATCGCAAACAGGTAGAATTATATTGCCATCGGTAGAGCCGTTTGGGAAATATTTGAAAAGTAAGTTTGTAAATAATCCCACCTTAGCCGATTATTATTGCTTTCATGCATTGTATGATAGTACAAAATTTGCGGCCATTCAATTACCACAATATGATAAATTTTATTTATCGGGCTCATTTCAAGGCCAATCAAACAATGAAATTTCAGTTGGTTCTACTAATTTGCAACCTGGCTCTGTAAGGGTTACCGCCAATGGCGCTCCTTTAACAGAAAACGTTGACTATACCGTTGATTACAGTTTGGGAAGAGTAAGAATTGTAAATACTGCTTTGTTAAACTCAGGTGCGGCTATTAAAGTTTCTAGTGAAGGAAATAGTTTGTTTAATGTGCAGCAAAAAACATTAGTAGGAGCTAGGTTAGATTATAAAGTTCACAAGGATTTGATGTTTGGTTCCACATTGATTTATATGAATGAAAAACCATTGACACAAATAGTGAACGTGGGAGAAGAACCCATTTCAAATATGGTGGTTGGTTTTGATGGAACTTATAGAAAAGATTCAAGATTTTTAACAAAAATGGTAGATAGATTGCCATTTATTTCCACCAAAGTACCTTCATCTATAGCTGTAACTGGTGAATATGCACAGTTAATTCCTGGAGTAAATAGCGCTTTAAGTCAGGGTGGAACTGGTTATATTGATAATTTTGAAAATGCAGAAATTCCTTTTGATTTAAAAACTCAAAACAGTTGGTTTTTAGCTAGTACACCACAAGGACAATCTGATTTGTTTCCTGAAGGAAATTTATTTAACACTTTAGAAAATGGCACAAAGCGAGCAAAATTAGCTTGGTACTCTATATCTACAAGTTTTCAAAATACGAGTGATCCTTATATGCCTCAACATATAAAGGACAATCCGGCATCAATATCAAAACATAATGTTCGTCAAATTTATGTGAAAGATATTTTTAAAGGGAAACAAATTCAAGCTGGTTTACCAAATACACAACCTACATTTGATTTGTCATTTTATCCAAAAGAAAGAGGTCCATATAATTTTAATGTAAAAGATTTATTAGACAATGGAAAGTTAAACAATCCTCAAAATAATTGGGGAGGGATCATGAGAAGAATTGATCAAAACGATTTTGAACAATCAAATATTGATTACATTGAAATTTGGATGCAAAATCCTTATGAAGACAATCCGAATAGCAACGATAAAGGAGAACTTTTTATAAACCTTGGGAATGTAAGTGAAGATGTTTTAAGGGATAACAGGCGTTCTGCCGAAAATGGTTTGAGTAAGGAAACAGATACAACTGTTTGGGGTAGAGTACCTAAACAACCTGTTATAAATTTTGCGTTTGATGCTGATGCCAATCAAAGATTACAACAAGATGTTGGGTTAGATGGTTTAAATGATGATGGGGAAAGAGCATTTTTTGATAGCTTATATGTAAAAGAAGTTGCAAAAAAATTTGGTCCTACTACTACTGCCTATAAACAAGCCGTTGATGATCCATCGGGAGATAATTACCATTTTTATTTAGGTGGCGATTTTGATGCTGCGCAATTAGATGTTTTGCAACGTTATAAAGACTTTAACCAAACTCAAGGAAACTCACCTGTGATCGGGCAAGGTAGGGAAACTGCTTATCCAACTGCAGCTACTAACCAACCCGATGTAGAAGATTTAAACAAGGATTTTACTACCAATGACATTGAAGCTTATTTTCAGTATAAAATTGATATTGGTAAAGATAAATTTGTAATTGGAAAAAATTATGTAACCGACAGTGTAAGAAGTTCTGTTCAGTTTGCTAATAACGATGTAGCTGAAGAAACTTGGTATCAATTAAAAATTCCAATTAAAGAGTTTCAAAAGCAAGTTGGTGATATTACTGATTTTAAATCGGTGAGATTCATGCGGATGTTCATGAGAGGATTTCAGGATAGTACAGTTTTACGTTTTGCCTATTTGCAATTAGTAAGAGCCGATTGGAGAAAATATACTGGAAACCTAGAAGCTGGTGGAGAACACAAACCAGTGGATCCAACTGATAATACCCAGTTTGTTGTTTCTACTGTAAATATTGAAAAAAATAGTGGCAGAACTCCTGTAGCTTATACCACTCCTCCAGGTATTAGTAGACAAACAGATTTTAGTTCGCCACAAGCTGTTAAACAAAATGAGCAAGCAATTTCATTATTGGTTTGTAACCTAAAAGATGGAGATGCGAGGGCTGCATTTAAAAATGCAACTGTTGACATGCGTCAATATTCCAAACTTCGTGTATTTGTTCATGCTGAAAGTTATCAATCAAAAAGTGGTGATTTACGCGCGTTTGTTCGTTTTGGAACCGACATGATTAATAATTATTATGAATATGAAATACCTTTAAATTTAACAACTTTAATGGGAACTAGCGATCCAAATGAAGTTTGGGCAAACGAAATTGTAATAACATTAGAAGATTTAATAGATGCTAAAATTGCAAGGAACAATGCCAATTGGGCTTTTACTCTTCCTTTTTCTATTCAAAAAGGAAATGGTAAAGTAACTGTAGTTGGTATGCCCGATTTTAGTCAATGTAAAGTATTTATGTTAGGTATTAGAAATCCTAAAAAAGAAAGTGGTAGTTTAACTGATAATGGACTTCCAGTTTGTGGTGAAGTTTGGTTCAATGAACTTAGAATGACAGAGTTTAATACACGTGGTGGATGGGCTGCTACCGGAAGGTTGCAAGCAAAATTAGCCGATTTCGGAAATGTTCAATTGTCGGGAAGTGTAATTACAAATGGTTGGGGTGGAGTTGATAAAAAACTACAACAACGCGCCATGGATGATACTTACAAATATGATGTGAGTTCAAACTTTGAATTAGGTAAATTCTTTCCAGTAAAGTCAGGTTTAACAATTCCGTTTTTCTTTTCTTATGGTAATACTTTAATCCGACCATTGTATAATCCGCTTAATTTAGATACTAAATTACAAAAAGAGTTAACTCAAACAACCAATCAGGAACGGAAAGATTATATTTCAAGGGCCTCAGATGATATTACAACACAGCGCGCTTTGAACTTTACCAATGTTAGAAAAAATATAGTTGGCGGAAAAAAAATGTATCCTTGGAGTGTAGAAAATTTATCAGCAACTTTTTCATTCAATGAAACCTATAGAAGAAACCAGCAGTATGCAAGTTATATGCTTCAAATTTATCAATCTGTTTTAGCCTATAATTATACATTTACCAATAAACCAATTGAGCCTTTTGCTAAGCTTATAAAATCGAAACATTTGGCTTTGATAAAAGACATTAACTTTAATTATTTGCCATCAAGTTGGGGTTTAAGGTTTCAATTAGATAGGCGTTATGGAGAAACGATCAATAGAACCAATGACAATACTGGTGGTTCAGTTTTTATTCCTGCCTATTACGATAAACTTTATACCATGAAAAGAACCTACGATTTGGGTTGGAACTTAACTAAAAGTATAAAGCTAGATTATAATGCAATTGCAGATGCTAGGATTGACGAACCAAATGGTAGAATTGATGAATCGACTCAGGATAAACGCGATACTATAAGTAATAATTTACTAAAAGGAGGAAGACTTACACAGTTTAACCAAACCATTAGGGGAACCTATACTATTCCAATTAACAAATTACCACTTTTAGATTTTATCAATCAATCAACCTATAGTTATTCTGTAAATTACCAATGGAAGCAAGCGCCACCTGCTGCAGATAGTTTAGGAAATACTATTCAAAATTCTCGTCAGCAACAAATAAATATTGGTGCTAATTTAATCACATTATATAATAAAGTAAAGTTTTTAAAAGATATAAATACTCCAACTACTGCTAAAAAAAGTATTCCAAGACCAAAACAGCCAACTGGGCCAAAAGGTAAAAATGGAAAAGCTTTGCAGCCTGAAGAAGATCAAGAAAAAGAAGCAAGAGAAATTCCCGTTTTGGCCAAAACTTTTTTCAAAATGTTAATGGGAGTTAAGAATGTAACTGGTGCATATAGTTTAACAGAAGGAACAATGTTGCCAGGCTTTAAACCAAAACCAGATATTTTAGGTAATAATTCTGATTTATCAGCTCCAGGTTATGGTTTTATTTTAGGAGATCAAAATTCTAGTTTCAGGTATGATGCAGCCAAAAATGGTTGGTTGGCCAATGATTCTAGAATGAATAATGCCTTTGCCCAAAATATTCAAGAACGTATAAACGGAACAATAACTATAGATCCAGTTGAGGATTTAAGAATTGTATTATCATTTGAAAGGTCAAATCAAAGGAATATCACTTCTATTTTTAGGTATAATGATTTAGACAGTTCTTTCAAAGATTTTGGTTTTCAAGAAAGTGGTACATTTAGTACCAGCTATGGAACTTGGAATACAGCTTTTTCACCCGAAAATAGTGATGGAATTTCTCAAGTTTTTAGACAATTTGAACAAAATAGAAAAGAAATATCTGAACGTTTAGCTATTGAAAAATTTGGTTCTACACAAGGCCTAGCTCGTGATACTTTTGGATATGTTGTTGGTTATAGCAAAACAAGTCAAGATGTATTGATTCCAGCATTTTTAGCTGCCTACAGCGGAACTAATGTAAATGCTGTTGATTTGTCACCTTTCCCTAAATTACCTATTCCAAATTGGTCTGTAAATTATAATGGTTTATCAAAACTTAAATTTGTTAAAAATTGGGCATCAAATATTGCCTTAAGTCATCGCTATTCGTCTACTTATACCGTTGGAAATTTTTTAACCCCTTCAGCTATTAATAGAGATACTGCCGCTGGTGTTACTGATTTTCTTTCACAATTTATTATTAGAACCGTAAGTATTACAGAACGTTTTGCTCCTTTATTTGGAGTGGAAGTAACCTTGGTAAATAATGTAACAGCATCGGTAAAATATAATAAAGATAGAACTGTAAATTTGGCCTTGGGTAATCGCCAGTTAAATGAACAATTAGGCGAAGAATTTACTTTTGGAATGGGTTACAGAACAAAAAAGCTTAAAATACCTATTGGTAAAACACGTCAATTAGTGTTAGACAATGATATCAATTTTAGGCTTGATTTTTCTTATAGGGAAAACGTTACTAAAGTTAGAAACATAGATGTTGAAACCAATATTCCAGTTCTTGGTCAAACAATTTATAGTTTTAGACCAAGTGTAGAATACCAAATAAATACCAAGCTTATGCTGCGTATTTTCTATGACAGACGCCAAACAAATCCTTTAACATCGAACCAATACCCAACTGTTATATCTAGTGGTGGGTTTAGTTTAAGGTACACCATCCAATAAAAATTATTTACCTGACTATTAATTACATGTATATACATATAAAATAGTTCTTGTATATTGTATGTATATACATGTATTTTGCATCAGCATTTGAAAGCAATGGGATTAGAAGAAGAAATAAAGCAGAAAGAATTTAAAAATAAACAGCAAAGGGCTTTTTTAAATTTGATTTTTACTGCCGGACATTTAAATTTAGCTCAAACCCGTTTTTTCAAACCATACAGTTTAAGTGCGCAGCAATACAATGTATTGAGAATATTAAGAGGCCAAAATGGAAATCCTGTTACCATAGGATTGATTCAAGAAAGAATGTTAGACATTCAATCAAATGCTTCAAGATTAATAGATAAATTAGAAGAAAAAAAATTAGTTCTGCGAATTGTTTGTCCAAAAGATAAACGCCAAATGGACATTACAATTACCCAGGATGGTTTGGAAATTTTAAAAGAATTAGATGACAAACTTGACAGTAATGAAAATCGAATCATATTAACAGATGAAGAGTCAGATTTGTTAAACGACTTGCTTAATAAAATAAGAGAAAAAAGCAATAGGCAATAAGCTCCCGATGCATCGGGATGCAATAAGTAATAAAATAATAAAAATAAACAAAAAACAATTTAAACAAAAAAAACAAACATGAAAAAGTTAATCATCGCTGCAGTAGCAGTATTATCATTAGTTGCAGTAGCATTTAAGCCAGCAACAAAAAACGCAACTTCTTACAAAGTAAATGCGGAGCAATCAAGCTTTAATTGGGTAGCTAAAAAAGTAACGGGCGACCACAAGGGTTTAGTGAAAATTGCTGCGGGTTCAATTGAAACTGACGGAAAAAATTTAACAGGTGGCAATTTTGATATTGACATGACAACTATTACTTGTACAGATTTAACTGGCGAATGGAATGAAAAATTGATTGGTCATTTAAACTCTCCAGATTTTTTTAGTGTTGATAATTTCAAAACAGCTAATTTGAAAATTAAATCTGCGAATGAAATTAAAGGTGTTAAAGCTGGTGCTGATAATTACAATGTAGTAGCTGATTTAACAATTAAAGGAATTACTAAAGAAATTACCTTTCCTGCATTTGTAGTTATTAAAAAAACGGGTGAAGTTGTAGCAAACGCCAGCTTTGATATTGACAGAACTGCTTATGATATTAAGTATGGTTCTAAAAGTTTCTTCGAGGGAATTGGCGACAAAGCTATTGATGATAAATTCAATGTAAAAGTTAGAATTGTAGCAACTAAATAATATTAATTTGTTTTGCACGTAAAGCTCGTTTCAGTAATGAAGCGGGCTTTTTTTGTTCATACTATATTGATTTGGTGATTTATTATAACATTCAAATAATGTAAATAATAAAGTGTTTATTTGATGAAATTTATTTACAAAAGTTTTTAAAATTAAATCATAAATGATCAATAAACAAACCATATTATTCATAATTGTTTTACTATTTTCTTTAAATAATAATAAAATAATTGCACAACATTCATGTGCCAATTCAAAAATAAAATCAAGTATTACCAACTTAAGTAAAGCCAATGCTACCAACGAGCAAATGGATTTTATGGAAAAATATGATGTAATTTTCCATGATTTAAATTTAAATGTAGAACGTACTTCAACCTATATTGCTGGAAGTGTAAAAACAGTGGCCAAATCAAAAATTTCTGCACTCGATACTTTTATGTTTCAATTGCATGCAAACTTAACTGTTGATTCAGTTTTTGGCTATAAAAATCAAAAATTATCAGTAATCAGACAAGGCGATATTGCTTTAGTTTTATTGGATTCAGTTTATACTTTTAATCAATTGATAGAAGTAAAAATTTATTATCATGGAACACCGCCAAGTGCTGCAAGTGCAGCCATAGGAAACGGATTTAGCAATAAAGCATCTCCAACATATTCAAATCAAATTACATGGAGTTTAAGTCAGCCATACAGTGCCTACGAATGGTGGCCTTGTAAGCAATCATTGCAAGATAAAATTGATTCAGTTTTTATTGCAGTGACCACCGATACTTCCAATAAAGTGGGTTCAAATGGATTGCTAAAAAGCATTACGCCAATGGGAAATGGAAAACACAAATTTAAGTGGGAAACGCGTTATAAAATGGACTATTATTTAGTAGCAGTTACGGTGGGTCAATACACGGAATATTTGCAATATGCCAAACCCAAACAACTAGCTGATAGCATTTTGATTCAACATTATATTTACAATAATCCATTGGCTTATTCAAACAATGCCACAAGCATAAACGCTACAAAATCATTGGTTGAATTGTTTTCTGATTTGTATGGTTTATATCCTTTTTATAAAGAAAAATACGGACATGTAATGGCACCTTTTTCGGGTGGAATGGAACATCAAACCATGACCAGTTTAGGAATATTTAATTTTGGAATTGTAGCCCACGAATTAGCTCATCAATGGTTTGGCGACAATGTAACATGTGCCACATGGAAAGACATTTGGCTGAACGAAAGTTTTGCTACTTACTCGGAATATATAGCTGCCAAATACCTAACAACGGCAAGTAATACAGCTACGGTTTTAACTACCATGCACAATACTGCAAAAAAAATTGACGGTTCTGTGTTCTTTACCGATACTGCTGATGTATCAAGAATTTTTTCGAGTGAAATAACCTACAACAAAGGTGGTTCAGCTGTTAGAGTTTTACATTATTTATTAGGCGATAGTTTGTTCTTTAGAGTATGTAAAACGTATCAAGTTCAGTTTGCCAATGGCAATGCTACTACCAATGATTTAAGACTTTTGGTAAATAGTTTGTCAGGTAAAAACTATGACTACTTTTTTAATCAATGGATATATGGATTGGGTTACCCAAATTATGCTTTAAAATGGAATCAAATAGGTAATCAGTTATTCATTAATATTGACCAGAGTAATTTGAAATCTGCCAATAATTTGTTTCAATTGTCATTGCCAATTGTTGTAAAAACAGCCAATAGCGACACCACCATTTATGTAATTCAAGGTGACGCAAAAAATAGTTATCTATTTAGTTTAGCCACTCCAATTATATCCGTTGTGTTAGATCCTGAAAATTGGATTTTAAAATCGTCAACTGTTACTAAAGATGCAAGTATTGGCAATGAAGAGCACCTATTTTCAAAAGAAAATATAATAGTTTATCCGAATCCAACAAACGGAAATGTGATGGTGAATACCAATAAAAACGAGACAGTAACACTATTTGTATACAACATGCAGGGAAAATTATGCCTAACAAAAGAATCGTTTAAAAGTGGAGTTTTGGAAACAAGTATTTTGCAAAAAGGAATTTATTTGTTGGTCATCAAAACCAATGAAGGATTGGTTTATAATGAGAAATTGGTTTTGAATTGATAGAATGATACGACAATTTTGAGTGGTTTTTTGTGTTTTTATTCTAAAATCAATCATTTACATTTGAATTTTAAATTATGCAATTAGAAGATAGAAATAAAATAATTGAGCCAATTAAGAATTTGCTTTTAAAAAGTAACATTACTAAAGCTGCTTTATTTGGTTCATTTGCTCGAAATGAAGATGACTATAATGACATAGATATTTTGATTGAAACCAATAATCACACGTTCTTCGATTTGTTAAAACTAGAAACCGAATTAGGTAAATTATTAAATATTAAAGTTGATTTGGTAGAATACAATGCTTTGAAAAATTCAATGAAAGAAAGTGTAATCAAGGATTCTATTGTAATTATATGAGCAAAAGAAGTGACCAAGTTTATATTCAAGATATTGCTGAAAGTATAGATGCAATTTTGAATTATGTAGGAGAAACTACAGAATATGAATATTGTACAAACATGATGATGCAAGATGCCGTTAACAGAAGATTTGAAATAATTGGGGAAGCGGCAAAAAATATTACCGAAGTTTATAAAAATGAACATCCCCATATTGAATGGCAGTTAATAAAAGCAATGAGAAATAAATTAGCACATGAGTATTTTGGAATATCAAATTCCACCATATACAAAACCATTATTGCTGATTTGCCTATTCTAAAAGAAAAAATAGATAAGTTGATTTTGAATTGATGGAAATTTAAAAAATAAAAAAACCTGCTTCAAAAATCATTGAAGCAGGTTTTTTTGTGTATTTACTGATAGTTTTTATACCAATAATTTAACTGGATTTTCCAATAAATCTTTCAATGTTTGAAGGAAAGCGGAACCAACTGCTCCATCAACTACTCGATGGTCGCAGCTTAAAGTTACTTTCATTACGGTGGCTACTTTCATTTGTCCATTTTCTACAATCACTGTTTCTTTGCTTCCGCCTACTGCTAAAATACAAGCATCAGGCGCATTAATAATGGCAGTAAATTGGTCAATTCCATACATACCTAAATTAGAAATGGTAAAAGTGTTACCTTCAAATTCGGTTGGTTGTAATTTTTTGTTTTTAGCTTTATCGGCCAATTGTTTTACTTCCGCACTGATATGTGAAAGTGATTTGTTATCGGCAAATTTTACCACAGGAACAATCAATCCATCTTCAATGGCTACTGCTACACCAATATGAATATGGTGATTATATCTAATTTTATCGCCTAACCAACTTGAGTTAGCCTTAGGATTTTTGCGCAATGAAGCAGCAACTGCTTTTACTATAAAATCGTTCACCGAAATTTTTACATCACCAGCAGCGTTAATGATTTTGCGAGCGGCATTTACATTATCCATCACAATTTCCATGGTTAGGAAAAAATGTGGTGCTGTAAACAAACTATCGCTTAACCTGCGAGCAATTACTTTACGCATTTGCGAAACTGGAACTTCATCGTAACTTTCAGTTCCTACTATGGCAGGAATTGAAATCATTGGCGCAGCCACAGTATTATTTGATGTTTGAGCAGTTGGCGTAAATGTTTCTACATCGCGTTTTACTATTCTTCCACCATCGCCACTACCAGCCACTTGGTTCAATGAAATGCCTTTTTCTTCTGCTATTTTTTTAGCCAAAGGTGAAGCTTTTACTCTTCCTTCATCGTGAGTATTTGTAACTTCTAATGAAGTTTCAGCTACTGTTTCATTCGTTGCAGTTGGAGTTTCAGTTTTTGGAGCATCAGCTTTTGCAGGCGCATTAGCATTGCTTAATAAAGCAGAAATATCTTCTCCTTTTTGTCCAACTACAGCTATTAAAGCATCCACAGGAACACTTCCTCCTGCTTCAATTCCAATATGAAGTAAAGTACCTTTTACAAAATTTTCTAATTCCATGGTAGCTTTATCGGTTTCCACCTCAGCTAAAATATCACCTGGTTTTATGTCATCGCCCACTTTTTTAAGCCATGATACAATAACACCTTCGGTCATTGTATCGCTCATTTTGGGCATGCGGATAGCTTCTGCCATTTATTTTATATAATTATTTTATTTGTTGCGAAAATAACATTTGCTGTGATATATACCAATGGTAAATAAAATTGCAAAAAAAAACTTTGCTGCTAGTATTTTTAAATCGGTATTTCAGTTTGTTTTCTGCCCCACAGATTAATATGAAAACAGCGGGAAAATCTGCGAATATCTGCGAAATTTGTGGGAAATAAATTTAAACTGTTAGCAAACTACAGCCTCTCACATCACTATAATCAATCCTTCCAAGCACTTCAAATTGATTTTTTTCATTTGAAGAAGGGATTATTTTTCCAATATCTTGTGTTTGAATAAAGCAACATGAATTAATATTTGCTAAATCTATTACATTGATAACACCACTTTTGTTTTGGTTTACAAAACTAAAAGGATCTGTATTATCACTAATTTTTATTTTCATCCAAGGGGCACATTCAAATATTCCATCGCCATAGCTGTATGCCTGACTTAATAACTCTGTCATGCCATATTCCGAATGAATTTTATTTACTCCAAAACCATTTTGTAAAATTGCATGAATTTCTGATCGAATCATTTCTTTTTTTCTTCCTTTCATTCCGCCAGTTTCCATCACTATTAATTCTGGAAAATTTATTTGAAATTCATGTGCAAAATCCAATAATCCAAAAGTTGCACCTAGTAGAATTGTTTTTTGATTTTTTGATTTTAGTTCATTCAAAACATCAAATAATTGTGCATGATTGTGCAAATAAAAATTACTTAATGAATGTTCACTTGCTTTTATTAATTCGTCACACATCAAAATCAATGAGGAGCCATTTCGTTCCAAATAGGAGGGTAGTAATGCTAAAAAACAGTAATCTTTTATGGGTCCGTAAAAAATTTCGAATGCTGTAAAAAACGATTTTTGGTAAATTGTTAAGTCAGTTACAAAGTGTTTGCTTTCGCCTTGTCCGCTTGTACTACTGCTATAAAATACTATTTCTTCATTGGCAGCGCCACAAATAATTTTTTTAGATTTAAAAAACTGAATGGGTAAAAAAGGTATTTGTGCTAAATTGGTAACGCTTTTATTATGGAATATATTATTAAGTTTGCAATATTGTTGGTAAACTAAATTAGTGTTGAATTGGTAAGCAAATGCTTGCAATGCTAGTTCATCAAAATTATTAATATTTGATTTGAAAATGGATTTTATAAAATCGTTTGTATGGAACATGAATGGCAAAATTGCTTTTGTGTTTATTGTTTTTTTATTGCTGCTTAACAGCTGCAAAGAAAATGAAATATATGCTAACATTCCGCTTATTGAATACAAAAGAGTTTATTTTTTGCAAAGTGACGGAAAAGACTCTTTAATGAAATTAGTTTTTTCGTTCAAAGATGGAGATGGAGATATTGGCTTTGCTGATGCTGACACTTCTGCACCTTTTAACCCATTATTTGATTCAGATGGAAAGTTGTTAAACAAGTATTATTATAACTGTTATGTTGAATATAAAGAGAAAATAGATGGTGTTTATTGGCCATATATTCCTCCAGGAAAAACCGATACTTTTTGTTATAAATTTAGGGTTCAAAATTTAACACCTGAAGGCCGACATAAAGCCATTAGGGGTGAATTAGAAATGGATATAAATATTAGTGATGGGCAGCGACTTTCTATGTTTGATACCGATACCATTATATATAATATTTATATATATGATAGAGCACTTAATAGGAGCAATATAATAGAAACGCCCCCAATAGTTTGGAGGCGTTAATTTAAATAAGAAATTTTTTATTGATTAAAAATCGTCATCGTCATCATCATCTTCGTCATCAAAATCTTCGAATGATGCAGGTTCTTTTACATTAATTTCAGTAATGTCGTCATCGAAATCTCCATCAATGTCATCGTCTTCTGTAATGTCTAAGTCGTCATCATCATCAAAATCATCATCATCGTCCGATTTTTTTGAAGCACGTGGGGCTGTGTTTAAAGTGTTTGCTCTGCCTGCCGCTGGTTTTGCAATTGTTTTTGCAGCTACTGAATTTAGTTTCATATTAAGTGAAATTTATAAATAAAAATTGGTTTTTACTAGTTTGGTTTGTTAACTAATTGTTACAGCAAATAAATTAGTAGTTTGTCTAAAATCAAACATAAAAATTATTTTTTTTAAAACTTTTTTTATTGCATTTATTCAAAAAAAAGCAGTAGCAACTTTTTTGCCTTATTCAAAGGTTTTTTTATCAAAAAACTGACGTTAATCAAATAAATCGACTGCGGCTTTAAAAGTATTACAATGTGCATTTACAATATCTGAAATTTTTGGTGAGTAACCTCCTCCCATTGCGCAAGCAATAGACACTTTATGTTTTTTACACAATTCAAAAACAAAAATATCTCTTAGTTTACATGCTGATATACTAATATTTAATTTACCATATTTATCAGTTGATAAAATATCTACGCCACATAAATAAAAAACAAAATCGGGTTCATGCTTTTTAAATACTTCCGATAAATTATTTTGCATCAGCAATAAATATTCATCATCATTTATTCCGTCAGGTAATTCAATATCCAAATCCGATATTTCTTTATGGAATGGATAATTGTTTTTTCCGTGCATACTAAAAGTAAAAACATTTTTATTGTTTTGAAAAATTTGTGCAGTTCCATTTCCTTGGTGAACATCCAAATCAACAATAAGAATTCGTTCTGCAAGTTTGTTTTTTAACAAATAATTGGCAGCTATAGCCATGTCGTTTAACATACAAAAACCTTCGCCTTTATTGGAAAATGCATGGTGTGTGCCTCCGGCAATATTCATGGCACAACCAAATTGCAAAGCATACAAAGCACAATCAATGGTTCCTTGCATAATGGTAATTTCTCGAGTTATTAATTTTGACGATAGGGGAAAACCAATCCTACGCATTTCACTTTCTGTGAGTTTTAATTGGTTTAAATTTTTCCAATAATTATAATCATGCGTTAGCAAAATATTTTCTTCCGAACATTCATTTGGTTCAAATAAATTTTCATTGCTAATAATTCCTTCATATAATAATTGTTTTGGAATTAATTCATATTTAAGCATAGGAAACCTATGTCCTTCAGGTAAAGGATGTTGGTAAATTTCTTTATAAGCAATTTTTAACATTTTAAAGTAGGAAGTCTTTTTTAAATATGATTTTATGTATGATTGCAATAAAAGCAATCAAGAATTCAAAAAAACATTTATTTTGCCAAAAAATAAAATAATAACTACAGTGAATATAGCAGTATTAAAGGAAACCCGTGAAGGTGAAAACAGAGTAGCTTTAACTCCAGCAGTTTGCACTCAATTAATAAAACAAGGTTACGAATGTTTGGTTGAAAACAATGCCGGTTACCAATCTAACTTTAGCAATGATGCATATATCAATGTAGGTTGTAAAATTGTTTCAAAAGAAGAAGCGTTGTTAAAAGCTAATATATTAGCAAAAGTAAATGCTCCAAATGATGAAGAAATTAATAGTATGCAAGCAGGCTCAGCTTGCATTTCGTTTTTATATGCAGCCAATAATCCAGAGTTAATTCAGAAACTTGCTGCTAAAAACATCAGTGCTTTTAGCATGGATGCCATTCCTCGAATTTCGAGAGCGCAAAACATGGATGCTTTAAGTTCTCAAGCTAACTTAGCGGGTTACAAAGCAGTAGTTTTGGGTGCTTCACAATTAGGGAAAATATTTCCATTATTAATGACTTCGGCTGGAACAATTACTCCTTCTAGGGTGTTAATTTATGGTGCTGGTGTAGCAGGATTGCAAGCTATTGCAACGGCAAAAAGATTAGGTGCCATTGTAGAATGTACCGATGTAAGACCAGAAACCAAAGAACAAATTGAAAGTTTAGGCGGAAAATTTATTGAGGTAAAAGACGCAGAAGCAGCAAAAGTAGAAGGCGGATATGCCAAAGAAGTTTCGGCCGATTATTTACAAAAACAAAAAGAAGCGGTGAACAAAAGTTTGTTCATGGCCGATTTAGTTATAACAACTGCTTTGGTAATGGGCAAAAAAGCGCCTGTATTAATTACTGAAGATCAAGTAAAACAAATGAAATTGGGTGCTGTAATAGTTGATATGGCAGTAGAACAAGGTGGAAATTGCGAATTGAGTGAATTAAATAAAACAGTAGTAAAACATGGTGTAAATTTAATTGGTCAAAGTAACTTGCCAAGTACTTTACCTCAAAATGCCAGTGAATTATATGCTAAAAACATTCAAAATTTGTTAACACATTTGGCTACCAAAGATGGTTTTAAATGGGAAATGGAAGAAGAAATTACCAAAGGAACTTTGATTACTAAAGATGGGGTGATATTGAAGTAATTTTTTTCAATTTATAGATTTTGAGATTTTTCGAATTATTGATTTAACTATTAAGAAAATGATGAATAATGAAAAAATGACTGCCGATAAATTGAAATTAAGAACAAAAAATTTTGCTGTTGAAATAGTTAAGTATTATAGAAATTTACCAAAAACAGAGGAAGCGAAAATTATTGGAAAACAGTTACTTCGTTCTGCAACATCAGTAGCGGCAAATTACAGAGCAGTTTGTAGAGCAAGATCTGATGCTGAGTTTTTTGCTAAGTTAAGTATTGTTGTAGAAGAAGCTGACGAAACTTTATTGTGGTTAGAAATAATAATAGAATCTGAATTAATAAAAGACGACAAAACAAAGCAATTATACCAAGAAGCTCTTGAAATATTATCAATTATGGCTGCTTCAAGAAAAACAATGAAATTAAACAAATAATATAAAATCAACAAATCTCTAAATCAACAAATCTCTAAATCAATAAATAATAAATAATAAATATGCTAGAATTTATCACACAACACATAGAAATGTGCTACCTCATTATCCTTATGATATTTGTAGGTATTGAATTAATTGGCCATGTGCCATCAGTTTTACATACTCCATTAATGAGTGGCGCTAATGCTATTCATGGTGTAGTAATTATTGGTTCTATCATCGTAATGGGACAAGCAGAACACACCCTTTCATTAATATTAGGTTTTTTAGCAGTAGTGCTTGGAACCCTGAATGTAGTTGGTGGTTTTGTGGTTACTGATAGAATGCTGGAAATGTTTAAAAAGAAGAAATAGTTGCTTTAAATTCGAATAATTAAATTCGAAATTCGAAAATAATTATTTAAATAAAGCAAATGGAAGAAGTAATAAATAAAACTTATGATTTAGAAGAAAGAACTTTTCAATTTGCTTTGAAAGTAAGGTCATTTATTAAACGACTTCCTAGAATTATAAATAATATAGAAGATTGAAAGCAATTAGTTCGTTCATCAGGTTCTGTCGGAGCAAATTATATAGAAGCCAATGACAGTTTAGGTGAAAAGGATAAACTAATGAAAGTTAGAATTTGCAGAAAAGAAGCTAAAGAAAGTAAATTTTGGTTACGATTAGTTGATACCGAAAATAATGAAATATTAGAAACTGAAAGAAAAAAATTAATACAAGAATCACATGAATTGATGCTGATTTTTGGTTCTATTTTAAAGAATTTAACAAAATAAAAAACATACAAAACAAACAAATAATTTTTTTCGAATTTCGAAATTAGTATTTAGAATTTTTTCTAAATTTCTTTCGAATTTCGAATTTTAAATTTCGAATTTATGGAAAACAACATACTACAAATAATCTACTTAATAGGCTCAGTTACATTTATACTTGGCTTAAAATTTTTAGGAAACCCCGCCACTGCGCGCAAGGGTAATTTAATGGCTGCCTTTGGAATGATCATTTCCATATTTGGTACCATATTTTTATACACCACCGAAGCGGGTGCACACTTACATAACCTCGGTTTTATATTTGGTGCATTATTAGTTGGAACTGTGGTGGGTTGGTTAATAGCCAAAAAAGTTCAAATGACTGCCATGCCCGAAATGGTAAGTTTATTTAACGGAATGGGTGGCGCTTGTGCCATGTTAATTTCTGTGATTGAATTCAAACATTTAAGCGAAACTAACATGTCATTGGTGGAACCTTCTCATTTATTAATTATATTATTAGGATTAATCATTGGTTCGGTTTCATTTGCTGGAAGTATCATAGCTTGGGGTAAATTAAGCGGAAACGTAAAAGACAAATCATTAGGCATGCAACAAGTAATCAATATTGGTTTGTTGTTAGTGATTTTAGTTTTAACCACCATTATGATCATGGGTAATGGTGCTTATACCATCGAATTGTTCTATGCAGTTTTTGCTTTATCATTATTATACGGAATATTATTTGTGTTGCCAATTGGTGGTGCCGATATGCCAGTTGTAATTTCATTATTGAATTCGTTTACGGGTGTAGCGGCAGCTTGTGGCGGATTTTTATACGACAATAAAGTCATGTTAGTAGGTGGAATTTTAGTAGGTTCGGCCGGAACATTATTAACCATTGTAATGTGTAAAGCCATGAACCGTTCTTTGTTAAATGTATTAATAGGAAACTTTGGTGGCAATGCCAATGCTGAAGGTGCAGTTCCTTCAAACTTTGAAGGTTCAATAAAAGAAGTGACTGCCAGCGATGCAGCTATTTTAATGAAATATGCTAAAAAAGTAATCATAGTTCCTGGATATGGATTAGCAGTTGCGCAAGCACAACACATTGTTCACGATTTAGAATTATTATTAGAAGCAGAAGGCATTGATGTAAAATATGCCATTCATCCTGTTGCCGGACGCATGCCTGGCCACATGAATGTATTGCTTGCCGAAAGTAATGTAAGTTACGATAAGTTAATAGAAATGGAAGAAGTAAATCCTGAATTTGCTACTACCGATGTAGTATTGGTAGTTGGTGCAAACGATGTGGTAAATCCTGCGGCTAAAACTGATCCCACTTCACCTATTTACGGAATGCCAATACTTGATGTAGAAAATGCAGCCAATGTAATTGTAAACAAACGAAGCATGAAAGCGGGTTATGCAGGTATTGAAAACGAATTGTTCTACAAACCAAAAACCAGCATGTTATTTGGTGATGCCAAAAAAGCTTTGACTCAGTTAGTGAGTGAAATTAAGGCTTTGGGATAGATTTAAGTAATATAAAAATATGAAGAAAAAAGGTTGGCTTAGGCCAGCCTTTTTTTGTTTAAAAAGAAAATTGCTTTTTAAATAAAGTACAAATTTTGAATGGATTTTTACTAATTTCCCTCCATGAAAAAATTCCTTCTATTATTGTTTTTATTCATTGCATTCATGCAATTAAATACTGCTAAAGCAGCTGAAGTAATTGTGCCACCCGATACTGTTAAAGTAGGCGTTTATTTTATCAGTTTGCACGATATTGATTTTAGGCAAAAGGAATATACAGTTCGGTTTTGGCTGTGGTTTAGGTATAAAAACAAGGCTTTCGATTTTGCTAAGAATGTAGAAGTTCCCAATGCCAAATCAATTGAAAATACCGACAACTATACCGATACTGCAAACGGTGAAGTATTTACCCTCATGAAAATGAAATGTGTAATGAAAGAATCGTGGGAAGTTCAAAATTATCCATTCGATAAACAGCAGTTAGAAATTCATATTGAAAATTCACAATTCGACTCCCGTAGTTTGATTTTTGTAGCCGATACTGTGGGCGAACATTTTGATCCAGCTTTAACCATTGCAGGTTGGAATATCAGTAATATCATTGAAAAAACAGGCTTGCAAACTTATGAAACTACCTTTGGTGATTTAACTTTAAAAGAAGCCAAATCGAGTTATGCATCCTTTAAAGTTGATGTGTTTATAGATAGAAATGCTTGGGGATTATTCTTTAAATTATTCTTGTGTATGTATGTTTCATTTTTTATTTCATACATGTGCTTTTATATTCATGCCGATAGCATGGAATCACGCTTTGGACTCAGCGTAGGTTCACTGTTTGCCGCAGTTGGTAACAAATACATCATCGATTCTATTTTACCTGAATCGTCCACTTTTACCTTGGTCGATTCCTTGCATGCTTTTACTTTTATTGCCATTTTAGGCACCATTATTTTAAGTGTTTATTCGTTAAAATTAGCCAACGAAAACCAATTAGAAAGAGCCAATAAATTAGACCATAAAGCAGCGCGCATTATGCTAATTACTTATTTGTTTTTAAATATAATCTTCATTTTAAAAGCAATCTTTTTTTAAAAATAAAAATCCATGAATAAGCATTTTCCTATTTTATTTATTTCTTTTTTTGTTGCGTTGCAATGTATTGCTCAGCAACAAAAATTATCGCCTATAGCACAAATTTATTTGAATAAAAATAGTGGTTTAAATAAAGCTGAATATAACATCAGCGCATTGGTTCAGGTAAATGAAAACATATCAGAAAATGACTTAAAAGCAAAAGGAATATTGGTGCAAACCAAAGCCGGAAATATTTGGAGTGTAATGATTCCAATGCATGTTTTAAACGATATTTCAAATATAAAAGGCATTGATTATTTGGAAACTTCATTGGCTGCTAAGCCACAAATGCAAGACACCGATTGGATTCAAACCAAAACTAATTTAGTGCATCAAGGCTATAATTTGCCAAAGGCATACAAAGGAAATGGAGTAATAGTTGGCATTATCGACATTGGTTTTGATTATAACCATCCAGCTTTTTACGATGAACAAGGTAATTGTAGAATTATGCGTGTTTGGGAGCAAAACAAAACAGGAACGCCACCAATAGGTTATAATTATGGCAATGAATTAACTAATTCTACTAGCATAAAAGCAGCCATCACCGATAGAATTTCTGACTCGCACGGAACCATGGTGGCAGGTATTGCGGCTGGAACTGGAATATTAAGTAAAGGAAATGCAAACCGAGGAATGGCACCAAATGCAGAGTTGGTTTTGGTGGGTTTGTATTACGGACAAGAAACTTTTTTAGATGATAAAAATGTTTCAGCACCTTCATTTGTAGATGCCATGAATTATATTTACAAATACGCTGAATCGGTAAATAAACCTGCGGTAATCAATATAAGTTGGGGACATCATGGTGGTCCGCACGATGGAACTTCATTGCTTGACAAAGCCATTGAAAATTTAACAGGCGCTGGAAAAATATTGGTAAATGCTGCAGGTAACGAAGGTAAAACGCAATTGCATTTGCTGCAAAAATTAGCGAACGATACATTTTATACTTATAATTATTTTAACAGAAAAATTTATCCATACGAAAAAAATTTAACTGATTTTTGGGGCAGCCCCAACTCAGATTTTGCAGTGCAAATCAGGTTAACAGATACCTTACAAAATGTGTTGGCAGCTAGTAATTTTATCAGTTCTTCCAGCAATCAATTAACCAGTGGTGTATTGGTAAATGGAATTGATTCATTGACATTTTCGTTTGCTTGCCAAGCAAAAAACATCAACAACAACAAACCAAATATTTTTGTAAACTATCATAATACAAACCGTGCAAAGTATTTTGTTTCCTATGCTTTTACTTCCAATAATACTGATTTACACGCTTGGAATTGTGGCTACGAATGGTCGAAAGGTTATCCATTATTTTTGGCCAATATTCCAGGACAACCAATCAAATCAAATTATATTAGTGGTGATAATAAATTTACCATTGGTGAATCAGGTGCCAATAGCAATGCAAGTTTAGCGGTTGGGTCATATAATTCAAATGTGGCTTGGCAAAACTATTGGGGAAATGTAAAAACGGTGGATGATATTAGTCAAAAAGATACCATTACTGGCTTTTCAAGCAGAGGCCCAACTACTGATAATAGAACCAAGCCCGACATTACCGGACCTGGTTATTTTGTAGGCGGACCTGCAAGTAGTTTAACTCCATTTAACGATGCAGATATTACCGATACCTTTCAAGTAAATGGAAAACGTTTTGATTATATCATGTCGGCTGGAACTTCATTTGCTGCACCTTGTGTTACTGGAGCCATAGCGTTAATGCTGCAAGCCGACCACCAATTAACGCCAAGCAAAGTATTAACCATGCTCAAAAATTCGGCAAGAGTAGATGATAAAACAGGAGTCATTCCAAGCAGTGGAAGTAACAATTGGGGTTGGGGTAAAATAGATACTTATGAAGCTGTAAAATTAGCTTTTGCTACCGCAATCAATGAACATGATAATGTTGGAAATAAAACCATTATTTATCCAAATCCTTTTACAAATAGCATTCAATTTTTAAACAATCAAGAACCCTTGTGGGTGGAGATTTATAGTGTGTCTGGGCAATTACTTTTCGGTAAAAACATATTGCCGAACGAAAGTATATTATTATCACATTTAGCTACTGGAATTTATTTGCTAAAAGCAAGCAACGAACAAGGAGGAATTCAAATGAATAAATTGGTAAAGTATTAATTAAACAAATCCCCAACAACTCGTTAATTTTTAAATTAACGGGCTTTTTTATTGATTGTTAGGAGTTACAATTCCATCTTTTAATTTATGTAATTTCATATTTACCAATATTTCATGTAAGGTTTCGGCTGCTAAACCATGCAATACCAAACGATATGCTGCGCTGTATGTAGTTTCTGGCACCATAGGATGTTTATTATTTACTAAGCCCAAATGTCCAGGTGTGCCTAAAATTTGAGCAGTATAAATAGCTATTGTTTCATCTAATTGTAATGAATTTGAGGCCCTCACAAAATCGTTTGAGGTTAAAAACAATTGATAAAACGGAGTAAACAATTCTATTGCAGACCTTAAATCTAAAATATTGGTCCATTTGTCAGGAAACTCAATGTGATTGAATTGATCTTCAGATATCATATCTAAATTAGGTGGTTTTTTTCCAATAATTGAAATGTTTTTTTCTTTCAATTGTTTGTTAAGTTTTATTACAAAATTGTATAAATTTAAATCATGTTTTAAAAATAAATCATCTTTAATGTCTTCAAAATTATAAGGCTTCAGTGGGCTCGTATTAATTTCAATATTTTCAATATTTTTAGCAATAAACTCCATGATTTCTGAACCTACATGGAAATGACGAAATATAAGTAAATTGGCATCTTTACTCACAAATTTTCTTAAACCCCACGATAATATTAGGTGTAATATTTTTGATGAATTAATCAGTTTTGGAAAAAAGAATTTGAAAATATGAATAAAGAACATCAATATTTTTGAAAACACTTTGATTACTGGTAATAAATATTGAGTTGACTTTGAGTCATTATCTCGCATTAAACAAAGTTTGGTGGTATCGTTAATTGGTATACTTAAATCGAGGTACATAGCCAACCAAGGATTTGGATCTCTTTCATCGTGGTCATTAAACTTTGTATTTTCGTTGTTTTTCATATTTTTTGTAACAATTTAAATCAATTTATATTACTAATAATTACCAATTTCTTCCAATTGAATTTTATATAATTTTGCTGTAGTTTTTGCAGTTTTAGCAATTTTTTTAGCAATTTCTAAATTCATACTTGGGTGGTTTAAGGCTTCTTCTAGTTTATGAAAATGGTTTTCATCTGCTACTCCATGATAAGTAAAAAATGAAACTTGGTCATCGTTCAAATGAAGTTGTTCTTTTATCATTAATCCCCAATAACTAGCTAATCTCTTTCCTATTCCTTCAATAATAAACATGGCGCCCAATAAATCAACTGGGTTTTGTTTGCTTGCTTGTTGGAACATAAAAGCTGAAAGTGCCATACTTCCAATATTTTTTTCATTGGTTTGAATGTTAGCTAATTCCTCCCCTAAGTTAACAAAATTACGTTCTAACATTTGATAATCTTTGTGTTCAGCAGCCGTATGTTTAATAAATGCAGAACGCAATTCAAATAATTCAATATCAATATTAGATGCCGCTCTGGAAATCCATTGTGAGCCATCAATTACTTGTTGCCTTAAGTCGTGCAATAGCAATTTATAGTCAGCTAAACTTAGTTTTCCTGCATGTATTTTTGTAACGATTGGTACTTTTAAAAGTTCAGTTTCAAAGTCAATCCATATTTGAGCCAATTGTCTAATTAACCACTCCGATGTATCAGATTTATTTACAATTAGTTCGGGTGTTTCTACTTTTCTATAAGGAAAGTTTATTTCATTTTTTATATCAGGAGTTTCAACCTTAAGCTGCATAAACGAAGTAATAAATCTTCCACTTTCAGGCACCATACATAAAATGGTGTCACCTTGTTTTAATTTGCCAGCATACATTAACTCTTCTAACATAATAAAAATTGAAGCTGAACCTGTATTTCCTTTTGTAGTTAAATTATTAAACCATTTTTCTTCGGCAATTGCCCCTCCACCTTTTTCCATTAAATCTTGAATAGGTTTTTTAAATACTTCTGAAGAGTAATGGCAGCAAAGCCAATCAATTTTATCTTTTTTGATTTTACCTTCGTCAATTAATTCAAAATAATGTGCTACCCCAGTTTGAACCACTTTGTCTAATATTCTTACATCTTGCTGTAAGTTTATTGCTCCTGCTTTTGAAGCATCTTCATAACTAGGGTAATCAAGCCAAGTTTTTTCCTGTTCATTTTTATTGTCAGTTTTTCCTGTGTACATGCACAATGGAAATTCATTGGCATGTGATTTAATTTCAATCCATTCAATTTTTAAAGAAATATTCTTTTGACTTTTTTTATTTTCCAATACAAATGCTCCCGCACCATCAGAAAGCATCCATCTTAAAAATTCAGTATCAAAAGGCAATGATTTTACTTCTTGAGCCTCAAACCTTGATGATTTAAACATTCTACTTGCAAATTCACTACCTACACAAACAGCATTTTCTTTTTCATCACTTTTTATTTGAGCAAATGCATTTTTTAAAGCCATTACACCGCTTGCACAAACACTTTGGAAACTAGCCAATTCGCATCTGTTAAAATCGAGTCCAGCATGAACCATACTAGCAAAGCCAGGAATTGGCAAATCGCCTTGAGTTGTACCTGAACATAATAATGAAATTTCTTTAGAACGTAATTCGCTTTTAGCAATTGCAGCTTCAATTGCTTTGATGGCAAGTTCTGCATTTGAATGCGTGCTTTCTTGTTTTTTATTTAACGCATAATACCTGCTTTTTATACCATTTTGTTTTAAAATGCGAGCTTTTACAATACTATCTTTTCCATTTAATTTACCTAAATAATCTTCCATTTCATCATTTGAAATAGGATTATTGGGTAAAAAAATACCAGCACTAGTTATAAATACATCTTTCATTTTTGTTTTAATGTTTTAAATTTTGAAATGATATGATCAAAAAGTTGAAGAACAAATCCATAATTATCTTTATTTTTATAATGGTGTTCGTTATGAATTGTACCAAATAGTTTCCAAGAATTTTTAGAACCATTTCCAAATCGGTAATTACAATGACCTGAATAATTTAATAAAATACTTGTTAAAGGATAAATGGCAATTGAAATAAATGATAAAGGTAAAAATAGAACAATAGTTAATGGAACTGTACTTAATAAAATAGCCTCCAACCAATGAAAGCTATAAACGGAATAAACTGTTGGAACTTTTGATTGGTGATGAATATAATGTACATTTTTCATAAAATAACGCAAATGCATCATACGATGAACTATAAAAAAATGCAATTCGTTCCACAAATTTAATATCACCAAACCCATAATTATATTTGAAAAGGTATTTGGTAATAGTTGGATTTTTGCAGTTCGTATTAAATATATTATTGGAATAATTGAAAATCCAAAAATGATGATTGATTTAAATGAATGTTTTATTTCAAAATAAATTTGTTTAGAGCTTACCTCTTTTAGTTCAATTTTTTGGAGTACTTTATTTTTAAAAAGTAACTGACATACTTTGTTAAATATTGGAGCAATTCCAAAATACAATAAAAAAAAATAGAAAAAACTCAACATGAATAAAGTTGAATATGAATATTGGAAAAGAAAATTATCTAATTGTTCTTGTATCATGAATTTAATCTTTACTTTTTTAAATTTATTTATGATGTTTTTCGGTAAATTCTAGCATATCAAAAATTGCAATTTATATTTATAATTTTTTAATTGTCAAATATATATAAGTTATTAAATTTAACAAGTTTATTTAAAGGTTCAACATTTTGTATTTTTAGTTTACAAAAAAAAGCCTATTAATGTTTAAATTAATAGGCTTTTTTATTTTTAATATTTTTAAGTAGTAGCTACTAGATAATCAATATTATTTACTTCGGGTAAAAATTTTCTTTCTTTGAGTAAATACCCATTGCCACGCACTAAAATATTTACTTTTATATTTTCAATACAAATAGGAGAACTTTCACTCACATCTGTTATATTAGAAAATTTAATATCTCGTCCGTCCACTATTACAACTGCTCCACTTCCTATAACTTCTAAATAATTGTTATCAATAACTATTACACCTGTATCTTCGCCAAGGCCAATTCCAGTGCATTGTGGGTTGCTCGCTACTGCTTGTGCCAAACGATTAAATCTGCCACGTTTATCAAAATGAGAGTCAATTATTACATTTGGAATAAAAGCTAAACCAGTAGTAATTTTCACTTCACCTTTTAAATGGGCTAACTCGCTTTTGCCAGAATAAATCATGGTATTGCTCATGGCCATTGCACCAGCACTTGTACCCGCTATTACAAATTTTTCTTCATTGAAATACCTATCGTGTAACACTTGGTAAATTTCTGTACCACCAAAAATACTTGTTAAACGTAATTGGTCGCCACCTGAAAATAAAATGCCGTCACAATCTTTTACACGTTGAATATATTCAGGATTATGAACGTCCTCACGATTTCTAATATTCATCACACCAGCGCGTTTACATCCTATTTTGCTAAAAGTGTCAATGTAATTTTGACCCACTTCTTGTGGAATAGATGATGCGGTTGTAATGACTTCAATTTTTTTATCAATTCCGCCAACTTCTTCCACAAAACGTTTTAGAATTGATAAACTGAAAAAATTTAAACTTTTATTTGAATGTACATATCCTTTTTCGGGTTCTGTGCCTTTATCTTCAGCACCGCCAATGGATATTAATTTTCCTTTAGGTGTATTCAATTGATTTATTTTTTAGAATAAAAACAGTATTCCCCCCGAGTAAAAATGATATTATAAGTAAAAAATTAGTTTAAGCTAATTTTAAATACTTGAACCACATAAATACACAAAAAAACTTAGAAATTTGTTTTAAAAAGTATGTATTGATGTGGTATTAAATCAAATTTGCGATTTTAAATTTTTAAAATTATTCTTTCGAATCTGTAGGATCTTCCGCTTGTTCTTCGTTCAAGTAATCGTCTTCGCCTTCCCACTCTTGGTCAGGGCTAATCCACTCTTCGCCTTCCATCATTTTTCGGTATTCTATTAGTTCTTCTTTGTTGTATTTATTACTGTAATCGCTTAATAAATCTAACAAATAATCTAAATTAGCTACCCCATCATCTTCAGTATATTCAAAGGTATAATTACCGTTTACTTGAATGTTTTCGTATGCCAAACGAATCATGCGAACATAACCAGGTTGGTTTAAGTTGTCAATAAAAAATTTACGTAATTCTTTTAACTGATTTACTAGCTTTTCACCTTCAAATCCTTCTTTTGCCAAAGTTACTTTTATGGCATCTATCAATTGCTTCATTGCTTATTTTAAATTATAATGAGGGCGAAAATAAGGTTTTGTTTCAAAATTTACCTACATTTAAAAAAAAAGCTTTTTGATACTAGTATTTTGTATTTAATATTTAAAAATGGTTAATCTTTCCAATCTTTCAATCTTCTGATTTTTTTAATACTTAAACAAACATGTCATCTTGTTCCTTGTCAAGGTCTTCTTGTTCTTTATCAATTTGTCGTTTTACTAAAAGTTGTAATGCTGGCCCAGCCATAATTGATGTTATAACAGCCATAATAACAATTGCTACAAACAGTTTTTCATTGATTAAATCGGCTTGTAAAGCCAATATTGCTAAAATAATTCCCATTGCCCCACGGGCATTCATTCCAAAACCTACTGCTAAACTTTCTTGTTTGGTTAATCCACCCCAAAACGCCCCTAAACCCGCTCCAATTAATTTGGTGGCAATGGCTAAAACTAAAACTAATAAAGTAATTTGTAAATCAAAATTTGCAAAAAAATCGACTTTAAAACCTATGGAAACAAAAAATAATGGAGCAAAAATATTTGTTACAAATTGATTCACTATTTCTCGTGTTTTTTCTGTTAAATGAACACTATCGCCAAAGGCAATTCCAACTATAAAAGCACCAAATATGGCATGTATGCCTATAAATTCTGTAAAGGCAGCGCCCAAAAATGCCAAACCAAGTGAAAGACTTAAAAAACCACCTGGCCAACTAAAGTTTTTTTGCGCCCATGGCAATGATTTATTAATAATTATTCGACCAACAGTAAGCATTGCTACCGAATACAAAATGGTTAAACCAAGTGTAAATAAAAACCCATGACTGTGAGAACTTATTTTTAACATTCCCAAAATTACTGAAAATAAAAGCCAACCAACAATGTCATCGAACATGGCAGCTACAATTATTATCATTCCTACTTTTGACCTAAATAATCCTAAATCCATTAATGTTCGTGCTATAATTGGTAAGGCTGAAACAGCCAAAGCAGTCCCAAAAAATAAACTAAACAAAATTAATTTTGAACTACTTGTAAAATATTCTCCAAAAAGTGGATAGTAATAATAGGCCACTAAAAAACCAATTGCTAAAGGAATAATTAGCCCTAAAAAACTTGTTTTTAAAGCAGTTTTTCCTTGTTGACGAATAATGGATAAATCAACTTCCATACCTGCTACAAATAATAACATGATAACTGAAATGGCAGTAATTCCATTAAATGCAATCATAGAATTACTATGTTGGTTTAAAACTAGCGTACTTATATTTGGAAAATAATGACCTAATAAACTTGGTCCTAAGCAAATTCCGGCTATTAATTCACCTACAACCAAAGGCATTTTAAACTTCCTGAAAAACTCACCAACTAGCCTTGCCACTATGAGTAAAACGCCTAAGCTAAAAATTAAACTTATTGTGTCTTGTTGACTTAAAGCGGTGTTCATTGATGTGTAAACTATTTATTTTATTGAATTGTTTTAAAATTGCTTATTTTCTACTATACTTATGCTGTATAATCTTCTTTGATGTTTACCAATAATAAATTACAAGGCAAATCTGCTAAAGCAAACTCAATGTCTGTTGGGAAAACACGGTCAATTAAATTTAGTTTTCTATCAGGTGAATTTAAAATCAATAAATCTGCATGATGTTCACGTGCATATTTTGAAATGATATAACCTGGTTTTCCTTCTATTCTATCAATGTTAATTTTTATATCACCACAGTCGTTGCAACTTAAAATATAATTCAATCGTTTATCTTCTTCTTCTATTAAATTTTCCTTGTGCTTTGCAACTTCATTTTCTTTGAACTCATCGCTTCTAATTAAAACTGCTTTGTTCAAATCTGTTTCTTGAATTACATCTACATTTTTAACTTTAAATGCTTTGGCAATTTCAATGGCTACCGCTATGGTATTTTCTGTTTTTGGATTATTTGAACCCTCTACCACTATTGATTTTAATGGACTTGATTCTATTTTTGGTTCTGTAAGCATTAGCATGCTGCATTTAATTTTTCGGCTTAATTTACGAGCTACACTACCCATAATATATTTTATTAAACTTTCTTTTTCTAAAGCACCTGCTACTAATAAATCAAGTTGTTCTTCGTTACAAATATTTAAAATTGTTTCAACGGTTTCACCTTCTTGCCAAATTAGTTTTGAATTATTTAACAAGTTGTATTTTTCTAAATATTCATTGATAGTTTTTACATCTTCTTCGCTTTTATTTCCAACATGTATAAAAACCATTTCCGATTTTAAGCCAACTTGCATTTTTCCTGCTTCCGCAATTAGCGCTTCTAACCTTGGCGAAAAGGCAATTGCAATGCCTATTTTTTTAAAAACTAATTCTTTTTTCTCTCCACTCATCTTTTTATTTATTAATCAATTTTATAACATGGATCAATCAATCATTGAATTAGTTCCATGTTAATTTACAAATTAAACATTTTTATTCGTTACAAAGTAACCAAACTAAACTGGTTATTGCGGCAGCACCCAAATGCAACTCGCGTTCGTTTACATTTTCAAAAATATCATTTTCGGTATGATGATAATCAAAATATCTTTGTGAATCCGGAACATAACCTATTAATGCTTTGCAATTATTTTTCAACGGACCAATATCAGCACCGCCACCGCCTAAGTCTATTTTATCCCAACCATAATTTCTGAACAAATGCGCTTTTGCACTGATGTTTTTATAAATAGTAGAATCGCTAATTCCAAAACCACGAGGCACAAATCCGCCTGCGTCAGTTTCAATGGCAGCATAATGATTTTCATTGTTTTTTTCTGCTAATTCATCATATTTTATTCCTCCACGCAAA
This sequence comes from Bacteroidota bacterium, assembly GCA_947453415.1. Taxonomy (GTDB): domain Bacteria; phylum Bacteroidota; class Bacteroidia; order UKL13-3; family UKL13-3; genus JAAFJM01. The sequence goes on from CANGGG010000012.1 coordinate 48,270, forward strand.
CCATTTTCTTCGTTCATAAATAATACTGCACGCAAAGTTCTTTCATGTTTTAAATTTAAGGTTTTAAACAAACGCAAAACTTCTATACTTTGAACACAACCAGCACCATCATCATGAGCACCTTCGCCCACATCCCAACTATCCAAATGGCCACCAATTAATATTATTTCATTGGCTTTAGTTGTTCCATTTAACTGACCAATGACGTTATAGCTCAAAACACTGTCGATGGTATTGTTACAATTTAAATTAAAGTAAAACTTAGTTTCTTTATTTTCTTTAATCGATTTACTCAATGCATCTGCATGATGACTGCTGATGGCACATGCTGGAATTTTTGGAAATGAATCGTTGTAATACATGGCGCCAGTATGTGCAAATTTATCGTGAGCTAAAGTCATGCTTCGAACCACCACACCAATGGCACCAAACTTTGCAGCTTCACTTGCTCCTCGTCCACGTTGGTTTACTGCACCGCCATAGGCAGCGCCAGTACTTATAAGTGTTGGATCCATTGGTCTGTTAAAAAACACAATTTTACCTTGTATTTTTTCCTTTCCAAAGCTGCGCAATTCTTCAAAATTTTTTACTTCAATTACGTTGGCAGTAATGCCATCTTTTGGAGTGGAAACGGATCCTCCTAATGCTAAAATACTAAATTCATAAGGTTTGTTTTCATTTAATATTTTTCCAATTTCTGTTTTTTTACTTCCTCTAATCCATTTGGGAACCATTACAGGTTGTAACCAAACACTATCAAAACCATAGGCTATCATTCGTTTGTACATTAACTGAACGGCTTTTGCAGCTTGCTCGCTTCCGCTAATTCTATTGCCAATATGTTTGCACAAATCGTGCAAATCGGCATACGCTTTACCATTGGATAAAACTTCATCCGTAATTTTTTTAATAATAATAGAATCTTGATTTTGCGCAAAGGATTGAATGCAAAAGAAGGAAAATAATAATAAGAAATATTTGTTCATAGATTTGGCTGATTAGCGTTCAAATATATATTTTGTGTGGGATTTAAAAAGTAAGAATTTTATAAAAAAATTCCTTCCAATTTTCGTGAAAAGGAGGTTTGATAATACCATTATTTTTTATCAATAATGATTGTATTACCTGATTTTTGTACTCCATTTAGCTTGTAACCATAGATATTTTGTGAACTACTATATTTGCCTGTGCAACATTTATTTTCATTATTTAAAGTTTCAAGTTGTATAAGTGTTATTTCATTTACAATTAGAGAATTTGAATTGATAATTTTATAATTATAATCTGATAAGTTCTTTCCTTCTTGTGAGTTATCATAAATTTGTAAATCAAAATAATATGTCTTTAAAAAATTGGAATCAATAAATTTCATATTTCTTCCGTAAAACAAATAAGTTGTATCAATAACTGTATCAAAAAGGTTTGTAAAGCTTGATTTGTATTTTATCAAATAAGTTGAATCTAATTCTTTAATTTTGAATCCTTTATTAGTAGAATCCATATTCATTTTTATGAAAATTAGGGTGCTAGCTTTGTAGTTTGTGCAGTCAATTCCACCACCTACAATTCCTCCACAACATCCATAAAAAAAATTCATAATTATTGTTATAAATCCAACGAATAGTAGTTTTTTCATTTGTTCATTATTTACTGACAATATTAACTTATTCTCACAACAATAAAAATCCCTTCCAATTATACTTGAAAGGGATTTTTTATTTGAACTAATCAACTTGTTAACCAATCAACTTATCAACCAATCAACTATTTGTACAAAGGATATTTACCCATCCAAGTATTGATATTTTTTCTAATATCAGCAAGCATGGCTTCATTTTCGTTGTTCATTAAGGCTGTGTCTATGTAATCTACTATTTGTTCCATGTCGGCTTCAGCCATTCCACGGGTAGTAATGGCAGCAGTTCCAACACGCATTCCACTTGTTACAAATGGCGATTTATCATCGAAAGGAACCATGTTTTTGTTAATGGTAATATCGGCTTTTCCTAAAACAGCTTCGGCTAATTTTCCTGTTAAGTTTTTGCTGCGCAAATCAATTAACATTAAATGGTTATCAGTACCGCCAGAAATAATTTTATATCCTCTGCTTACAAATGCATTGGCCATTGCTTGTGCATTTACTGCCACTTGTTTAGTATAGGATTTATAATCATCGCTTAAACATTCGCCAAAAGCTACTGCTTTAGCAGCAATTACGTGTTCTAACGGTCCGCCTTGAGTACCAGGAAAAACAGCTCCATCCAATAACGCACTCATCATTTTCAATTCACCTTTTAAGGTTTTTTGTCCAAATGGATTTTCAAAATCGTTACCTATCATAATAATTCCACCACGTGGTCCACGTAAAGTTTTATGTGTAGTTGAAGTTACAATATGACAATGTTGAATTGGATCGTTTAATAATTTTCCAACAATTAATCCAGCAGGATGTGAAATATCGGCCAATAAAATTGCTCCAACACTATCAGCAATGGCACGCAAACGCGCATAATCCCAATCGCGGCTATAAGCCGATGCACCACAAATAAGCATTTTTGGTTTTTCAGCATGTGCTTTTGCTTCTACTTTATCCCAATCAATTAAACCAGTTTCTTGCTCTACACCGTAAAATGATGGAACATATAATTTACCAGAAAAATTAACGGGAGAACCATGTGTTAAATGTCCACCATGTGATAGGTCAAAACCTAAAATTTTATCACCAGGATTTAAGCAACCTAACATTACAGCTGCATTTGCCTGCGCACCCGAATGAGGCTGAACATTGGCCCAAGTAGCACCAAACATTTGCTTCAAACGATCAATTGCTAAATTTTCAACAATATCTACCACTTCGCAACCGCCATAATAACGCTTACCTGGTAAGCCTTCAGCATATTTATTAGTAAGCACACTTCCCATGGCTTCCATTACTTGTGGACTAGTAAAGTTCTCAGAAGCAATTAACTCTATGCCGTGTTCTTGGCGGCTTTTTTCTTGATTAATTAAATCAAATATAACGGTATCTCTTTGCATGGTATTTAAAAAATATTTTACGAAAGTAAATTTTCAAATACAATAAGCTATATGATTTTTTGCACCAATGGCCAAACCAATACAAATGCAACAATTACAAACACAATTCCAATAATGTGATTGAGTAATTGTTGTTTTTTTACAGATAGCAAATGTTTCACTTTATTGGCGGAATAACAGATAACAAATTGGTGAAAAAACATAGCTCCTAATGTTACACTAAAAAATATAACTACTTCAAATAAAGTAGGTAAACTGCTTTTAACAAAAGCTGCTAATCCTAACCAAAATAGTAAGTTTAAAGGATTTATACTATTAAGCATAATGCCTTTCATAATATAAATAAAATTCCCTCGTGGCTCAATTTGACCTGCTTCAGGATCATTGGCTTTTTTCAAAAAGGTGCTAACACCCAAAATTACTAAAGCCACAAAACCAATTAATCGAATTTCAGTATCTAATTCCTTTAATTGATTTTCTACAAAGCTAGCGCCAAAAATACATAGTGCCACAAAAACCAAATCACTTAAAAGCATTCCTAATGCAATTAGTAAACCTTTTTTATAACCTTGTTCTATGCTTGCATGTAGCAACGAAAAAAAACCAGCACCAAATGATAGTGAAAGAATTAATCCTGTTATGTATCCTTTGATAATAGTTTGAATCAAAATTTTTAAAATGAATATGTTGGCAAAATAACATTATCTAACTAAAAATCACAAAGCATTTGAATTAATTATTTAAGAAGCAAATAAATAAATGTTTCATAAAAAATTTGGTGAATATAAAGTAACTAATACATTTGCACTCTTATTTCAAAAAAAATATATACGTGGGAGAGCATCAAAGCATTCATAATAAGCTATCACTAGCAGGTCTTTTAGTAACACTTGGGATTATTTTTGGCGATATTGGAACTTCGCCTTTATATGTATTAAATGCAATTGTTGACACAAAAGTCATCACAAAAGATTTAATTTATGGCGGACTTTCTTGTATTGTTTGGACTTTAACGCTTCAAACAACTTTAAAATATGTACTGATTACTTTAAATGCTGATAATAATGGTGAAGGAGGTATTTTTTCATTGTATGCATTGGTTCGTAGACGTAAACCATATTTAATTTTTCCTGCTATAATAGGTGGTTGTGCATTATTGGCCGATGGTGTTATTACTCCTCCAATTTCAGTTTCTTCAGCTATTGAAGGTTTACGTTTAATAAAATCTGATACCATTAATTTTTCCGAAATTCCTACCGTTCCAATTGTAATTGCCATTATCAGTTTTCTGTTTTTAATTCAAAGAGTTGGAACTTCTATTGTTGGTAAATCGTTTGGACCAATTATGTTTATTTGGTTTGGAATGATTGCCATTTTGGGAATCAGTAAAATTGGTTCTCATATTGATGTTTTGAATTGCTTAAACCCCTATTATGCTTATAATTTGTTGTTTAATTACCATGAAGGATTTTGGATTTTAGGAGCTGTTTTTTTATGTACAACTGGGGCTGAAGCTTTGTATTCCGATCTTGGTCATTGTGGTAAAAATAATATTAGAGTGAGTTGGTTTTTTGTAAAATCTGCTTTGCTTTTAAGTTATTTTGGTCAAGGTGCAAATTTATTAGCTCATGAAGGACAAACCTTGGCTCAAACTGGAATTAATCCTTTTTATGATTTGATGTCACTTGAGTTTTTACCTTTTGGAATTGCTATAGCTACAATGGCTGCTATTACTGCAAGTCAAGCTTTAATTAGTGGTTCATTTACTCTCATATCGGAGGCAATCAGATTAAATGTTTGGCCAAAAGTAGCATTAAAATATCCAAGTGAATTGAAAGGTCAATTATATGTGCCAAGTGCAAATATTATTCTTTGGATTGGTTGTATTGGTGTTGTATTGTATTTTAGAGAATCAAAAGCTATGGAAGCTGCATATGGATTAGCCATTACCATTGCCATGTTAATGACCACTTTATTATTGGTAAATTATTTAAGAATCATGAAAGTAAACAAATGGTTAGTAGCTTTATTATTATTGGTTTACCTTGGAATTGAAGGTTCGTTTTTAGCAGCTAATTTGGTTAAATTTTCACATGGTGGTTGGGTAAGTTTAGGAATTAGTAGCATATTTATTTTTATCATGTTAATTTGGTATAAAGGTCGAAAAATCAAAAATCGATTAACGGAATTTGTACAGCTAAAAACCTATATTCCTATTTTAGAACAATTGAGTAAAGATGAATCGGTTTCAAAATTTGCAACGCATTTAGTTTATTTAACAAGTGCTGATTTAAAAAATGAAATTGAATCAAAAGTCATGTATTCTATTTTGCAAAAGCAACCCAAACGTGCTGATATTTATTGGTTTGTTCATATTCATGTAGACGATCAGCCTTATACCATGGAGTATAAAGTGGATCATATTGTTCCAAATGATATTGTAAAAGTGGAGTTTAAATTAGGTTTTAGAGTTGAACAAAAAATTAATTATTACTTTAGAAGGGTAGTAGAAGAATTAGTTTTAAACAAAGAAGTAGATGTTACCAGTAGATATACTTCATTGCGCGAACAAAATATTACAGGCGATTTTAAATTTGTAGTTTTACAACGTCATTTATCAACCGAAAATGAATTATCGGAATTTGAACAATGGATTATGGATGTGTATTTTACTTTAGATAAATTAAGTTTGTCGGAAGCAAAAGCATTTGGACTTGATACCAGTTCCGTATTAATTGAAAAAGTTCCTTTGGTAATTACTCCTTTAAAAGAATTTAAGTTAAAAAGGATGTATTAATTTATTACTTCTAATAAATCTTCCAAACGCATACTTCTTGATCCTTTCATAAACACATTGGTGTCGGATAATGAATTAGTTTTTAAAAATATTTTACACTCATTTGTGGTATTAAAAGTATGAAAATTATTTTTTGTTTTCATAAAGTTTTCACCACATAAGAAAACGTTTTTTAAATTTAAACTCACACATAAATCTACCATATTTTGGTGCTCTTCTTCTGCATATTTACCTAATTCAAACATATCGCCAAGTATTACAGTTTTATTGGTAAATGGCATAGCCGAAAAGCTTTTTAAGGCTACTTCCA